>VYCZ01000385.1:0-6349 GCA_009843675.1 Gammaproteobacteria bacterium
GTCCTAACCCCAGACTGGTGCCGGCAGCGCCTATGATGGCCAGGATTACGATTACGTCGATCCCGATGCCGAGCCAATTACCACTCTTTCCTCGCAGGATTCCGCTGCTTGCTGTGCTGATCCTGCAGAACGGCTGTTTACGAACGTACAGTGAATAGGCAATCGGCAACGCCGGTAACGCGTAGAGCGCCCAGGGAACCATGGACCAGTGGAACTGGCCGTACATGTGCGCCCATTCGGCGGCCTCGGGCGAACCGGCCTCGATTCCGAAAGGAGGTGACTGAAAATAGAAAATCGGCTCGACAAACGCCCAGTTGGTAATGCCTATGCCTATTCCCGCGGTGAACATCATGGCAATCCAGCTTGGCGTTGAGAACTCCGGGGACTCGCCGGGCGCGCCCAGCAAGACCCGGCCGTAGCGGCTTACCGCCAGCCAGGCGAGCACACTGATGCTCGCCACACCGGCAACCAGGTACAACCAGCCGAAACTGCGGGTCACGATCTGCAACGCGTTACCGAGCAGTATTTCCGCCTGTTCAGGCTTCAGGACCAGGAATACGCCGATGACAATCACCAGGATAAAAGTCGGTAAAAAAACTTTTTTATCCAGGGAAGGCTGCAGGGGCGGAGAAGTAATTGTCACGGTCACCGTGTGGTAAAAAACTCTTGTAACATCATACCATTACATACCCGGCATTGTAAAAAATCACTCGGACAACAGCCCCAGCACCAGGCACAGGCAGGCCAGCAGCAGCACCAGGGTGAACGGCACTGCCATGGTGATGGTCCCGGCCTGCAGCGCGCTCAAGGCATCGCTGCCGCCGCCGATGAGCAGGGCCGCGGCTATAAAACCCAGCAGTATGGCCCAGATGGCGCGCTGGTAACGGGGGGAATCGAGTCTGCCGCCTGCGGTGATGATGTCCAGGACCAGTGAACCGGAATCCGCAGAGGTGATAAAGAAAGTCAGCACCAGGACCACGGCAACCAGTGAGGCGATGATGGTGAACGGCAGGTTTTCCAGCATGTGGAACAGCGCCAGTGAGGGGTCGCTGATGCCGCCGGCCAATGCGCCGGTGCCGAGCTGGACCTGGTCCAGCGCTATGCCGCCGAATACCGACATCCAGATTGAGCTGACCAGCGTCGGCGCGAGGAGCACAGCAATGACAAACTCCCTGACAGTACGGCCTTTGGATATGCGCGCAATGAACATGCCGACAAAAGGCGACCACGAGATCCACCAGGCCCAGTAAAACACGGTCCAGTTCTTGTACCATGTCTCATCGTCGCGGCCGATCCAATCGCTCAGGGGAATGAAGTGCTTCGCATAGTTCCACAGGTTCTCCCCGATGCCGGCGATGGATGCCAGGGTGGGGCCGGCGCCGGCAACGAACAGAAGGAGGAGCAGGGCAACCACAATATTGAAGTTGCTCAGCACCTTGACGCCGCGGTCCAGGCCGCGTACGACCGAAATGATGGCAATCGCGGTGATTATGGCGATAAGCAGCAACTGGGTCGCCAGGTCGTTGGCCACGCCGAATACGGTGTGCAGCCCCCCGGTCGCCTGCTTCGCTCCCAGGCCCAGGGAGGTGGCGAGGCCGAAGATAGTGGCGAACACGGCCACCACGTCTACGATATGACCCGGCCAACGCCAGCATTGCTCCCCTAACAACGGGTAAAAAATGGACCGGGTCAGCAGCGGCAGACCTTTATTGAACGAAAAAAACGCCAGCGACAGCGCTACCACGCCGAATATGGCCCAGGGATGCAGCCCCCAATGGTACAACGCCGCGCCCATCGCGGCGGCGGCCGCTTCGGGCGAATGGGGTTGTACGTTTAACGGCGTTCCGGACCAGTCCGTGTAATAGGCTACCGGTTCCGCCACGCACCAGAACATCAGGCCTATCCCCATGCCGGCGGCGAACAGCATGGAAAACCAGGACAGCGTGGAAAATTCCGGCCGCGCTGATGCGCCCCCCAGGCGCACCTTCCCCCAGGGCAACACGATCAGCAGCAGGCAGAACAGGACGAAGAAATTGCCCGAAATCATCACCAGCCAGTCGAAATTCCCGATGGACCAGTTCCTTGCCTGCTCCAGGATGACCTTGGCATCTGCGGGAAACAATAACGTCCCTGCTATGAAACCAATAGTGAGCAACGCGGTGATAAAAAACACCGGATTGTGCAGTTCCATCCTGAATATGCGAATGTTGTCCCGACCGGCCTTGTAAGAGCTGTCGTATTGCTTTTGAGAGGTCACTATCTGCCTGATTATATGAAGTTTTTTCCTGCTCCACTATAACCTGTAACAGCTTGTAAATCCAGGTATTAATTATGCTTGACTCCGGGAGAAATTAATGGAAAATTGCCGCCGCTCAGGTAAAGGCGGCAATCCTCCAATATATACGACAGGTACGGGCGCACATGAAGAATCCCCACGGACAAACGAAGAGACCGCAACTGCTGCTGGTCTGGAGCCTGCTGTTCGGCGTCGCCCTGATTGCCGTGTGCAGCGGCATGCAGGGCACGCTGCTCGGCCTCAGAGCGTCCCTGGAAAACTTCGGGGTGGACACTATCGGCCTCATCATGTCCGCCTATTATGCGGGTTTTCTGTTGGGAGCGCGGATCGTACCCAAGTGGGTCGGACGGGTGGGCCATATCCGCGTATTCGCCGCGCTGGCCACCATCGCCTCCGCAGTCATCCTGGTGCACTCCACGTTTGTAGACCCGCTGATATGGTTCCTGTTGCGCGCGCTGACCGGCTTTTGCCTTTCCGGCCTGTTCATGGTCTCGGAAAGCTGGTTGAACACGATCACCGATAATGACAACCGGGGGCGCCTGCTGGCTGCGTATATGTTCACGGTCACTCTCGGCTTCATCGGCGGACAGTTCTTGCTCAACCTGGCTTCCCCCATGGGTTTCGAGTTGTTTATCCTCGCCTCCGTGGTGCTGTCCTTCGCTATCGTGCCCATGTTGCTGAGCAATATCTCCGCGCCTGCGATGGCGTATGCCGAACACCTGCAACTGTACAGGTTGATCAGGCTCTCTCCCCTGGGGGCCATGGGTGTGTTCGTGCAGGGACTGAGCTTCAGTTCGGTGATGTGGCTGACCGCAGTGTTCGGCGCGCAGAGCGGTTTTTCCGATACCGAAAGCGCCTACCTGGTAGGCGTCCTGACCTTCGGCGGACTGGTGCTGCTGTTGCCGGTAGGCAGGTTGTCGGACCTCCAGGAACGCCGCCACACCTTGCTGTTGTTGTCGGCCATGGCTGCCGGCGCAGCCCTGTTCGTGCCGCTCGCCGCACGCCTGGACAGCCTGTGGTTCCTGTCCTGCCTGCTGTTTCTGGTAGGCGGCGCGGCCATGTGTTTTTACTCCGTGTCCATGTCCCATATCAACGACCATGTGCGCGGCGAACAGATCCTGTCCGCCAGCGGCAGCATTATTTTCATCAATGGCATCGGCGGGTTGTCCGGCCCCATACTCAGCACCCAGGTCATGAAGATCCTGGGACCCGGCGGACTGTATTATTTCGTGGCGCTGGTGTACCTGTTCATGGCCGTATTCACCCTGTACCGCATGTCGGTGCGGGCCCCGATCACCGCAGAGGAACAATCCCACGGCATGGCGGTCATGATGCAGACCTCCCAGGTCATCGTGGCCGAAGCCATGGACGAAACCGACCAGGGCGATCCGCTGGCGCCGGAGGCGATGGGTTAACGTACTGGATTCCCGCCTGCCCCCGTGAAAACGGGGGTCACACGGGAATGGATCGAGGCACCGCTGTGGCGCAGCCAGCGGGCCGCGTACTCGGCGAAGCTGCGGCGGACGATGATGTCGAAGGTTGGAGCATCGTCGGCCAGGGCGATGAGCATGGAGGTCTTTGCCAGGGTCGTCTGGGCGCACCGGCCTGCCTTGAAGGCGCGCGGGTGCAGGTCCAGGGTGCAACCCCTGGCCAGCACTTCCCGGGCGCGGGGGCCGCGCAGGCGCATCATGATCTGGCCGCCGGTCACGTCAACCAGTGAATAACACTGCCCCGCCAGGTTTTCCGCCAGTCGTCCGGCTGTTTCATTTTCTGTTCCGAGTTCGCTGGCCACTAACCATTCGTCCGGCCCCAGCCGGTATATCGTGTGTTGCCCGGACGTGAAGGCGCCGGCTTCTGCGGGCAGCGGTTGCTCCAGGGTTTTCTGCACCGTCTGCATGAACCGTTCGGAGTTGGGCTCGCCGCGCAGGTTCAGGTAGCCGTAATCGGGACGTACTTCCAGGTCTGCGGCGGTATTTTCCGGTCCGTTTCCGGTCTCTCCCTCCAGGAACGAGGCCAGCGCGTGGCGTCTGTACAAGCCGTCAGACATGTTGCCGCTCACCTTTCGGGTCATAGAAAACCGGGGAGACGACTTTGATCGGGACATGGCGGCCGTCGCGCAACGCGGCATGGATGACATCGCCTTTACGGGCACGCCCGGCGCTGACCAGCGCCAGGGCTATGGGATGGCCCAGGCAGGGGCTGTGGTAACTGGAGGTGACGTGGCCGAGTTTCGGGACCGGGGGCGCTCCGCCGGGACGTTCTACAAGCTGCGTCCCTTCAGGCAAGCTCTCCCTGCCGCCCTCGCACAACAGTCCGACCAGTTGTTTGCGGTCCGGCCTTTGACAGTCGGGCCGGACCAGGGAGCGTTTGCCCAGGTAGTCCCTGTCCTTTGACAGCAGCCGGTTCATGCCCAGGTCCAGGGGGGTCACCGAGCCGTCGGTATCCTGGCCGACGATGACAAAACCCTTCTCGGCGCGCAGCACGTGCATGGTTTCCGTGCCGTAGGGGGTAATGCCGTACTGCTCGCCGGCAGCCATGAACTGTTGCCACAAAGCCGGGGCCAGGTCGCTTTCCACGTTGATCTCAAAGGCCAGTTCGCCGCTGAAACTGACGCGGAACACCCGTACCGGGACCCCCGCCAGCGATCCGGATCGGACCGTCATGAAGGGAAAGTCTTTCCGGCCGAAATCGATGTCGGTGTCCATCCCTTGCAGCAGCTTCCTGGCAGCGGGCCCGGCCAGGACGATGGTCGACCAGCGCTCGGTGACAGAAGTCAGGTACACGTTCAAATCCGGCCATTCCGTCTGCAGCCATTGCTCCAGCCAGCCCATTACCCGCGCCGCGCCGCCGGTAGTGGTGGTCAGGTAAAAATGCCGGTCGCCCAGGCGCGCCATGACCCCGTCATCCATGACCATGCCGTCCTCGCCCAGCATGATGCCGTAGTTGCAGCGCCCGTTCTTCATCCCGGCGACATTATGGGTGTAGATACGTTCCAGGAAGGTCACTGCATCCGGACCGTGCACCTCTATCTTGCCCAGGGTGGAGGCATCCATGATTGCCAGCGACCGGCGCGCCGCGAGGCATTCCCGGGCCACCGCGTCGTGCATCCCCTCGCCTTCCCGGGGATAATACCAGGGGCGCAGCCATTGCCCCACCACTTCAAATTCGGCGCCCGCCGCTTCGTGCCAGTGATGCAGCGCGGTCTTGCGCACCGGGTCGTACAGCTCGCCGACCGCGGCGCCGGCGCAGGGGCCGAAGCCGGCCCCCGTGTATGGCGGCCTGAAGGTGGTCGTGCCCACCTCGGCGACGGGTTTGTCCAGGCACTCCGCCAATACCGCCATGCCGTTTATATTCCCCATTTTGCCCTGGTCGGTGCCGAACCCCAGCGCAGTATAGCGTTTCACGTGCTCCACGTTCCGGTAACCTTCCTGTACCGCCTGGTACACGTCCGCCACGGTCGTGTCATTCTGGTAATCGACGAACTGCTTCGGATGACGCAGGGGCGATTGCGGCAATGGAATGCTCCACAACGGTTGCAGCGGGCGCTCTGCTCCGGGCGGTTCCCGTCCGGCCTCCGGCGTGGAGAATGGAACCGGTTCGAAACCGCAGGCGCGTGCTGCCTCCAGTCCTGCCTGCTTCCCCTCCTCCAGGCAGGCATCCAGGGAAAAACTGCCGTTGCATGCTCCCACCGACACATGATCCTGCCTGACCGCGCCGGGGACGAAGCAAGCGCGGGCATCGTCCCATTCAATCCTGCCACCGGCCTGGGAGTGCAGATGGACCGCGGGATTCCAGCCGCCCGACATGACGAGCAGGTCACAGTGAACGGTTTTGACGCCGCCGTTGACTGCGCCTGCTCCAGCGGACATGGAGACAACATGCACCGAACGCACACCGTCCCTGCCTGAGACTCCGGCAACGACACAGCCGTGGAATATATCGACACCGGCCTCCCGCAACGGTTCTGCAACCGCGCCGGCGCCGTGCGCGCGGCAGTCGACGATCGCGGCGATGCTCGCTCCTGCTTGCGCCAGGTTCAGCGCAGTGCGGTAT
>VYCZ01000385.1:6359-10422 GCA_009843675.1 Gammaproteobacteria bacterium
GCGGTATGCCCCGTCGTTATTGGTGAAGAGCACGGCGCGCCGGCCTGGACACACTCCGTAACGGCGGATATATCCCGAAACCGCGGAAGCCAGCATCACTCCCGGACGGTCATTGTCCGGAAACACGAGCGGTCGTTCATGGCTGCCTTGCGCCAGGACGACGCGCCTTGCGCGGACCCGCCACAACCGTTGCCGGACTCCTTCCTTGCCCTGTTGATCCGGGTGGTCCCGGCAGCGTTCCAGTATGGTCAGGAAGTTATGGTCGTAATATCCGGACACGGTGCCGCGCGGCAGGATGATAACCTCGGGGCAACGCCGCAGTTCGTCCAGCGTCTTGCCCAGCCACACACCGGCAGGGTTGCCGTTCAGGGTGGCATTGTCATGCAGCAGGCTGCCACCGGGTTCGCTTTGTTCATCCGCAATGATGACCCTGGCGCCGCTTTTGGCCGCCGCCAGGGCCGCCATCAATCCTGCCGGCCCGCCTCCTGCCACCAGGACGTCACAGTGGGCGTTGTAATGTTCGTAGCTGTCCGGGTCCGTCTCCCGCGGCGAGACGCCCAGGCCGGAGGCATGTCTGAGACCGTGTTCGTACCAGCGCCACAGGAATCCTGGCGCCATGAAGGTCTTGTAGTAAAACCCGGCGCTGAGCAGCGGGGAGAAAAATTCATTGACCGACAGCAAATCAAAATTGAGGCCGGGCCAGCCCCTGTTGGAAGTAGCGATCAGGCCGTCATACAATTCCACTTCCGTGGCGCGCAGTCCGGGTATGGTGGCCGCCCCCGCGCCCACCTGGATGATGGCGTTGGGTTCTTCCGCGCCGATGCCCATGATGCCGCGAGGGCGATGGTACTTGAAACTGCGCCCGACTATGCGAATCCCGTTGGCAAGCAAGGCGGAGGCCAGGGTATCACCGGCATAGCCGTGGAAGATACGGCCGTTGAACCTGAACGTCAGGGGTCGCGAGCGGTCGATGCGGCTGGCTTCAGGGAGACGATCAGGTTGTGTCATCGGAAAAACGATAGGTTACGGTATCCCGTTCCAGCACGAACCAGCGGCGGCAGCCGTGCTCATGCACCCATTGTTCCCGGTGCAATCCCCTGGGGTTCTTGCGCATGAACAGGTAGTCCGCCCACTCCTCGTCGGTCAGCGCGTCGGGATCTGCCGGCCGGGTGATATCGGCTTCTCCACCGTAACCGAATTCGCTCTCGTCACGCGGGCCGCACCAGGGACAGTTAATCAACAGCACCCTATGTCTCCGGCTCCGGCAAGGTCGGGGTACTGTTTTCAGGAATGTCGGCAACCAGGACGGTTGCCGATAAAGCGTACAGGGATGTATTCACAGCGTGTCCTGAAAACAGTACCCCGACCTTGCTACACGGCATGTACATGTCAGTGCGCCACTGCTGCGGCGCCGTGCTCATCGATCAACGCGCCCGTTGTAAAGCGTTCCAGGCTGAACGGCGCGTTCAGTTCATGGGGCTCATCACGGGCTATGGTATGGGCAAAGGCCCAGCCGGAACCGGGGGTGGCCTTGAACCCGCCGGTGCCCCAGCCGCAGTTGAAATACAGACCCTGAACGGGGGTCCTGCCGATGATCGGGCAGGCATCCGGTGAGACGTCGACGATCCCGCCCCACTGGCGCAGCATGCGCACCCGGCTGAACGCGGGAAACAGTTCGATGATGGCCTGCATGGCATGTTCGATGGTGTGGAAGCTGCCGCGCTGGCCGTAACCGTTATAGGCGTCGATGCCTGCGCCGACGACCAGTTCACCCTTGTCTGACTGGCTAATATAGCCGTGGACGGCGTTCGACATGACCACGGTATCCAGGACCGGTTTCAGGGGTTCCGACACGTAAGCCTGCAACGGGTGGCTCTCCAGCGGCAGGCGCAATCCTGCCATCCCGGCCAGCACGCTGGCATGGCCGGCGACCACCACGCCGATCCGGTCCGCCTCGATGCGGCCGCGGGTAGTCTCAACGCCGGTTACCCGCCCGCCGTCCCGGCAGATGCCGGTGACCTCGCACTGCTGGATGATATCGACTCCCAGGGCATCGGCGGCCCGGGCAAACCCCCAGGCCACCGCGTCATGGCGGGCTATTCCGCCCCGGCGCTGCAGCGAGCCACCCAGGATCGGGTAGCGCGCCCGGCGGGAGATATTGATCATGGGTATGGCGGCCTTGATCTGTTCAGGCGTGATCACCTCGGCGTCAATCCCGTCCAGGCGGTTGGCGCCGACCCGGCGTTCGATATCGCGCATGTCCTGCAAGCTGTGTCCCAGGTTATACACGCCGCGCTGGCTGAACATGACGTTGTAATTCAGGTCCCGGCTCAACCCTTCCCACAGCTTGAGCGATTTCTCATAGAGCAGCGCGGCTTCGGTCCACAAGTAGTTGGAGCGCACGATGGTGGTGTTGCGGCCGGTATTGCCGCCGCCGATCCAGCCCTTCTCCAGCACCGCGACGTTGGTTATCCCGTGTTCCTTTGCCAGGTAGTAGGCGGTCGCCAGGCCATGGCCGCCACCGCCGACGATGAGTACGTCGTACCTTTTCCGGGGCACAGGACTGCGCCAGGCCTGCTGCCAGTTCTCGTTATGTGAGACGGCATTGCGCAACAGGGAGAATATGGAATACCGCTGCCGGCCCACTTCAGCACTCAATCACGTTGACGGCAAGCCCGCCGCGGGCGGTTTCCTTGTACTTGAGCTTCATGTCGCGGCCGGTTTCGCGCATAGTCTTGATCACCTTGTCCAGTGACACGTAATGCTGACCGTCCGCCAGCAGCGCCATACGCGCGGCGTTGATCGCCTTGACGGACGCGATGGCATTGCGCTCAATGCAGGGGATCTGTACCAGCCCTCCGACCGGGTCACAGGTCAGACCCAGGTTGTGCTCCATGGCGATCTCCGCAGCCTGTTCCACCTGCGCCGGCTTACCTCCCAGCACTTCGGTCAAGGCGCCGGCCGCCATCGAACAGGCCGAGCCCACCTCGCCCTGGCAGCCTACCTCGGCGCCGGAAATGGATGCGTTGAGCTTGTACAGGATCCCGATTGCGGCCGCGGTCAGCAGGAACCTCACGACTCCGTCGTCATCGGCGCCTTCGCAAAAACGGGAGTAATAGTGCAACACCGCAGGGATGATGCCGGCAGCGCCGTTGGTGGGAGCTGTAACCACCCTGCCGCCTGCAGCGTTCTCCTCGTTGACCGCCAGGGCATACAGGTTTACCCAGTCCATCGCCTCGAACGCGCCGCTTGCGCCGCCGCCTTTCTCCGTGAGTTTACCCTTCAGGTCCGCGGCGCGGCGCCGGACTTTCAGACCGCCAGGCAGGATGCCGCCGGTGCGGCAGCCCCGATCCACGCACTCCTGCATGACCTTCCAGATCTCCAGCAGTCCGGCCCGGATGGCCGGTTCCGTACGCGCGCGCTTCTCGTTTTCCAGCATCAGGTCGCTGATATCCAGTTTATGGGTATCACACAACTCCAGCAGTTCCTTCGCCGTACTGAAGGGATAAGGAGGCGTAACGGAAACGTCTTCCCTGAGCACGGGCTCTCCCTGCTCGTCCGTGTCCACGACAAACCCTCCGCCCACCGAGTAATAGGTCTTTTCGATCAGTGTAGCTCCCTCGTTACCAAGCGCACGGAAACGCATGCCGTTGACATGCGACGGCAGGCGTTGTTTTTTATGAAAGGTAAGATCCGTCCCCAGGTTGAAGTTGACAGGCCGTTGTTGCAGCAGGTTGAGAAGCCCGGTCGCGCGCACCTGGTCCAGCTTGCCGTCCACTTCATCGGGATCTACCGCTTCAGGCGTTTCACCCAGCAATCCAAGCACCACTGCCTTGTCGCTGCCGTGACCCCTGCCGGTGGCGCCCAGGGAGCCGTACAGATCCACCTTGATGCCCGTTACGCGGGGCAGCAGGTTCACCGTCTCCAGACGCCGGGCAAATGACAGCGCGGCGCGCATGGGCCCGACGGTATGGGAACTGGATGGGCCGATACCGATTGAAAATATGTCAAATACGCTGATCAATTCGCGTCATTGATGACCAGCAGGCGTTCGTTGTCCGGA
>VYCZ01000385.1:10432-12011 GCA_009843675.1 Gammaproteobacteria bacterium
TTTTTGTTTAGGATATCGATTTCCTTATCGATTCCCGCTTGCGCGTATTCCGGCCTGACCATGCCCAGCGCCAGGGACTGGCCGGTCCGGAAACCGAAACCCCCGCTGGTGGCGCGCCCGATCAGTTCGCCCTCCCTGGTCAGGGCATTATTGCCCAGCGCATCGGCATCATCGGTGTCCTGGACTTCCAGGGTCACCAGCCTGTAATTGAGCCCGCGTTCCCTGCCGGCCAGCAGTTGTTCCCGGCCCAGGAAATTCCCCTTGTCCGGGAATACGAAGCGGTCCATGGCCGATTCCCAAGCGGAATATTCAATGGACAACTCGGTGCCCACCATGCAGTAGGATTTCTCCAGGCGCATCGAATCCATGGCGCGGATGCCGAAAGGCCGCAATTCAAGGTCCTCCCCGGCTTCGAACAAGGCGTCGAACAACTCGTTCTGGCGTTCGATGGGATGGTGCAGTTCCCAACCCAGTTCGCCCACGTAATTGACCCGCAGGGCATACACCGGTATTCCGGCCATCTCCACCTGCCGGGCGGAGAGGAACGGGAATGCCTCATTGGAGAAATCATCGGCGGACACCCGTTGCAGAAGTTTGCGCACCAGGGGGCCGGCAACGACGAACACGCCGATGCTGTCGGTCAGGTGCTCGTAGTTCACCGAACCGTCGGCGGGCATGTATCTGGCGAGGTAATCATGGTCCAGTCTCTGCCAGGCGGCAGCCGAGACCAGGTAGAACGAATCTTCCGCCTCGCGGGTGATGGTGAATTCCGAGTGGATGCCGCCGTTACGGTTAAGTGAATGGCATAGCCGGATGCGGCCTGTTTTCGCGGGCAGGCGGTTGGCGACCATGTAGTCCAGGAACGCCGCTGCCCCCGGCCCGGATATCCGGCACTTGGCAAACGGCGTCATGTCCAGCAGTCCCACGGCCCGGTTCACGTGCAATGCTTCCTTCCGGATGGCCTCGAACCAGTGCGAACGGCGGAACGACCAGTCGTCCTCCTGTGCCATGCCGCCGGTGGCGAACCAGTTGGCCCGCTCCCAACCAAATTTCTGGCCGAACACGGCGCCCATCTCCAGCAAGCGTCCGTAACAGGGCGCGGTCTTCAGGGGACGGGCCGCCGGGCGCTCCTCATCGGGATAATGGATGATGAATACGTGGGAATAGGCTTCTTCATTCTTTTTTATCAGGTAATCCCTGCTGACGTAATCGCCAAAACGGCGTGGTTCAACCCCCAGCATGTCTATGCCCGGTTCACCCTCAACAATCCATTCCGCCAGCTGCCAACCGGCGCCACCGGCCGCCGTAATGCCGAAGCTGTGACCTTCGTTGAGCCAGAAATTTTTCAGGCCCCAGGCGGGCCCGACGATGGGGTTGCCGTCCGGGGTGTAGGCGATAGCGCCGTTATAGACCTGCTTGATACCGCATTCGGCAAAAGCCGGCACCCGGTTCATCGCCGCTTCGATATGGGGTTCCAGGCGCTCGATGTCCTCCTGGAACAACTCGTACTCGGCGCCGTCAGCGGGTCCGTCCAGGTAACAGCAGGGCGCCCCTTTCTCGTAAGGCCCCAGGATAAACC
>VYCZ01000199.1:0-5094 GCA_009843675.1 Gammaproteobacteria bacterium
CGTTCTCCTTGTCGATGACCAGGATGCAAGCGGGGATGCCGGTGCCGTAGAACAGGTTTGCGGGCAGGCCGATGATCCCTTTGATGAAGCCGTGCAGGACCAGATTCTTGCGGATATCGGCTTCCCTGTTGCCGCGAAACAGCACGCCGTGGGGCAGGATGATTGCGCCCTTGCCATTGCTCCTGAGTGACGTGATGAGGTGCAGGAGAAAGGCGTAATCGCCATTCTTTGCCGGAGGCACGCCGTACTCGAAACGCCGGAATTTGTCCTGGGCCGGATTAAGCCCGCTGGACCAGGCCTTGGCCGAGAAGGGCGGGTTGGCGACCGCGAAATCGAAAGTCCTCAGACCGCCGTTTGGGTTCGTGAAATACGGAGCGGCCAGCGTGTTGCCGCGCCACAGGTCCGCGGTTTCGTAGTTGTGTAGGATCAGGTTCATGCGCGCCAGTGCCCAGGTAGTGTTGTCCATCTCCTGGCCGTAAATGGTGATGCCGCGTGGCGCCTCGTCGGCGGCTTTGAGCAACAGTGAGCCGGAGCCGCAGGTGGGATCGTAGATTGTCTGGTCCTGGCGGGTGTCCGGGCCGATGCCTACCACCTGCGCCATGATGCGCGAGACCTCAGCCGGTGTGTAGAACTGCCCCTTGCTCTTCCCGGACTCGGTGGCGAAGTGCCGCATCAGGTACTCGTAAGCGTCGCCAAGCAGGTCGTCGCCCTCGGGGCGGTTGGCGCGAAAGTCAAGGTGTTCGAAGATGGCGACCAGTCTGGAGAGCCGATCCTGCATTTCCTTGCCGGAGCCAAGTTTGCTCTCATCATTGAAGTCCGCTTGGTCGATAACACCTTTGAGATCGTTGGTTTCAGCCAGCCGACTGATTATTTTGTTGATCCCGTCACCGATCTCCTTGTCACCCTTGAGCTTCACCATGTCGGTGAAACCACCCCCATCGGGCACCTCAATGAGCGCACCGGGGTCGCCGGCCTGCTTGTCCGACACATACTTCATAAACAGCAGCGTGAGTATGTAATCCTTGTACTGGGATGCGTCCATGCCGCCGCGCAACTCATCGCAGCTTTGCCAGAGAGAAGAGTAGATCTGGGATTTTTTCAGTGCCATTCGTCGGATTTTGATGAATATGGACCGGTAGGTCAAGCAGTAGGCAGGACCTTCGCAGAACCGAAAATAAGTTCTTCGTGAAAGTGGCGTTCAGGACATTCGCATCAAAGATGCTCCGTCCTGCTCACGTAGCCGTGGCGCACGATGTAGATGCCGCTGGCAACGATGATGATGATCCCGGTCCAGGTGTATTGGTCCGGGATTTCCTGCCAAATGACGTAGCCGGCGATAATCGTCCAGATTAAACGTATATAGTCCAGGGGGGCGATAGCGGACGGACGCTCCAGCCGCGAGGCTTCAATAAAACAGGCCAGCGCGGCTGTCTGTGATATCCCCAGGGCAACAAACATGAACCAGCCTGTCAGGTCCGGTTCAACCCAGCCACCCAGCGCCCAGTAACCAAACAGGATGATACCGGCGACAGACAGGTAAAAATTGAGCGACCACCTGTTCTCAGTCGAAGACAGATACCTGGCGCTTATAAACATCAGGCCGGCCGTGAACGCCACCAACAGGGTCGTCAGGTGCGCGATATGAAAATGGTCGGGGGTCGGTCTCAATATAAACATGACTCCGATAAAACCTGTCCCGATGGCGACCCAGGATTGTCGCGAGACTTTTTCCTTCAGTAACCAGGGAGAGAACAGGGCGACGAAAAAAGGAATTGAGAAGGTCAGTGAGACAAACTCAGCCAGCGGAATGTGTTTCAGGCCGTAGAAAATGAAGAACACCATACAGGCGCTGCCCAGGCTTCGTAATCCATGCCACAGTGGCCGCCCGGTTTTCAGCTTATCCAGGTTGGACGTGGCGGCAATGATGATGAACAGGGCAGTAATGCCGACAACGTATCTCAACCAGCTTACCTGTATCACCGGGTAGGTTTGCGTCAACCACTTGCCCAATACGTCGGACAGGCAGAAAAAGACCGTCGCCATGAGCATGTATGCTGCCGCCAGATACGGGTGGTGTTGACGTTCCATTGCGGGCTTCAGGCCGGGTTCAGCCATTCGGGGACGGACTTAAGCATGCCCCCGCATGTTGTCAGCGGGGGTCCGTCCCCTGGATAAGTCCGTTTGCGCGGGAACAGCGGGAGATAGAGAGTTCTCCGTTGATTACATGCCGATTGATGCAATATGCCGATTAATCCAGCTTGTCCAGTTCGGCGGAGAGTTCCGGCAGGGCCTGGAACAGGTCCGCGACCAGGCCGTAGTCTGCGATCTCGAAGATGGGCGCTTCCTCATCCTTGTTGATGGCCACGATAACCTTGCTCTCCTTCATCCCGGCCAGGTGCTGGATGGCGCCGGATATGCCTATCGCGATATACAGGTCGGGCGCGACGATCTTGCCGGTCTGCCCCACCTGGTAATCGTTCGACACGTAGCCCGCATCGACCGCGGCGCGGGAGGCGCCGATGGCTGCGCCCAGCTTGTCGGCCACGTCCTCCAGCATGCGGAAGTTCTCGCCGCTGCCGAAACCGCGCCCGCCGGACAGGATTATCTTTGCGCTGGTAAGTTCGGGCCGTTCCGATTCGGGGCTGTCCAGGCTGACGAAACCGGACAACCCGGCCGGGTCCGTTAAATTGCCGGCAGCCTCTACCGGGGCCGCGCCGCCCTCAGCCTCTACGGCGTCAAAATTCGTGGCGCGGGCGGTAATGACCTTGACCGCGTCATTGCTTTTAACAGTGGCCATGGCGTTGCCCGCATAGATGGGACGCACGAAAGTATCGGCAGATTCAACACTGACGACGTCGGCGATCATGCCTACGTCAAGCAGCGCAGCCACCCGCGGCATCAGGTTTTTGCCGAACGTATTCGCAGGCGCCAGGACATGGGTCATGCCTTCACTACAGGCGGCCACCAGCGGCGCCAGTTCCTCCGCCAGGCCGTGATCATAATGCGGCGCATCGGCGTGCAGCACCCGGCTTACCCCGGTGATGCCCGCGCCGGCACCGGCCGCCGCGCCGCAATTACTGCCTGCAACCAGCAGCGTTATATCGTCACCCAGTTGCACGGCCGCGCCGATGGTGTTCAGCGTGGCTCCCCTGATGGCGTGTTTGTCGTGCTCCGCTATAACCAGGATACCCATCTCATATCACCTTCGCTTCGTTATGCAGTTTATCGACCAGTTCCTGCACGTCCGCCACCCTGACTCCGGCTGAGCGGGCAGGAGGATCGGCGACGTTGAGAACCTCGATGCTGGGGGTCACGTCTATGCCCAGGTCATCCGGCGTCATCACGTCAAGCGGCTTTTTCTTGGCCTTCATGATATTCGGCAGCTTCACGTACCTGGGTTCGTTCAGGCGCAGGTCGGTAGTGACGACGGACGGCAGTTTAATGTCCACCGTCTCCAGGCCGTCATCCACTTCCCGGGCAACCCGGATACCGCCGCCGGTGAATTCGATGCTGGATGCAAACGTGGCCTGGGGCCAGCCGAGCAGGGCCGACAGCATCTGTCCCGTCTGGTTGTTGTCATCGTCAATGGCCTGTTTCCCGGTGATGATGAGTCCCGGCTCTTCTTTTTCGACGATTGCTTTCAGCAGTTTGGCAATCGCCAGGGGTTGTACCGCCAAGTCCGTCTCAACCAATATGGCCCGGTCGGCGCCCATCGCCAGTGCGGTGCGCAGGATTTCCTGGCACTGGCGCCCGCCGATGGTGACCACCACGATCTCATCCGCCTTGCCTGCCTCCACGATCCGCACCGCCTCTTCCACCGAGATCTCACAGAACGGGTTCATGGACATCTTCACGTTGGCTGTTTCCACGCCGCTGCCGTCTTTTTTCACCCGGATGCGGACGTTGTAATCGACGACGCGTTTTATCGGGACCAGAATTTTCATGCTCTCACTCTCATATACCGGGACAGGAAAGGCGACAAGGATACATGGGGAGTTCCGGGGACACAATACTCAATCATGTGGCGGGAGTTGTGAATGTCGGGTCAGGATTAAGAGTTGTCTCCCGGGAACTCACGCGCCGCGTTTTTCCTGACAACTTATTGAGGTTACAATGCAGCGCAAAACATCCATTCGGGACAATAAAAACATGACCATAGAATTCGGTATTTTCGACCACCTGGATATAAGGACCGAGCCGTTGAACAAGACCTATGCCGAGAGGATCAAGGTGGCCCAGGCAGCAGAAGCCGCCGGTTTCAGGGGATATCACCTGGCGGAGCACCACGGCACGCCCCTGGGGGCGGCGCCGTCTCCCGGCATTTTCCTGGCGGCGCTGGCACAGGCGACGTCGCGCATACGTATCGGCCCCCTGGTTTACCTGGTGCCCCTGTACATCCCGTTGCGGCTGATTGAAGAGATCTGCATGCTGGACCATCTCAGCAACGGGCGGCTGGAAATCGGCCTGGGTCGCGGCGTTTCGCCGATAGAGGTCGCGTTCTTCGGTGTAGAGCCGGACGCTGCCATCGAGATGTTCATCGAAGGTGTTGACCTGATCATCCGGGGACTGAACTGCTCAAGGCTGACCTTCAAAGGCAAGCACTACCAGTATGAAGATGTCCCCATGGTCCTGCAAACGGTACAGTCCCCGCTGCCGCTGTGGAGCGCTTCAATGTCTCCGGGAGGGCAGGCCGAGGCAGCGAAGCGCGGCATGCACACGATTTCCCTGGGGTCAACGGATCTCATCCGCCAGACCAGTGAAAACTACCGCGCCGAGTGGCGCGCAAGTCAGGATGATCCCCTGCGGCCGGAGGGAGGCCCCGAACAACCGTTTGTCGGCGCCTGGCGTATGATCTACGTCAATGAGGATGAGCGCAAGGCAGAGGCAGTTGCGCGCCGGGCCTATGACGACTGGTTCGCCAAACTGCACAAGCTGTGGGTGGAAAACAAAGTTGAGGCGCCGCACCTGGGTCCGATATCCAGGTTTGAAACGGCCGAGGAAATCGGCATGATAGTCCACGGCAGCGCAGCCAGGGTGGCGGATGCCCTGGCCCGGCAGGTGGAGATTACCGGCGTGAATTACCTGGCGCTGCAA
>VYCZ01000199.1:5104-11699 GCA_009843675.1 Gammaproteobacteria bacterium
GGCATGATGAGGAACTGCGTTCGCTCGGGAGATTCGCAGAGCACGTCATGCCGCAACTGAAAAATATCTGAATGGACGGACTCCCGTTAAACTACTCACAATGCGCATATTCATTATAATTTTTTTGATTGCCGGTTTGGCGGGTCTGGCCGGCTGTACTGATCAGTCCGGGACAGGCAACCCTGACCCGCGTCCCAATATACTGTTGATTATTGCGGATGACCTGGGCTATTCCGACCTGGGCGTATTCGGCGGTGAGATAAGCACACCCAACCTGGATGCGCTGGCAGGCGCCGGAAAAATGCTGACTAACTTCCACGTGGCGCCCACCTGCTCCCCGACCAGGGCGATGCTGATGTCCGGCGCCGACGCCCACCGCGCCGGTCTCGGCACCATGAACGGCCTGTGGTCGGAGGAACAGAAGGGCAAGCCCGGCTACGAGGGGTTCCTGAACAAGGATATCGTCACTTTCGTGAGATTGCTTAAGGAGGCCGGGTATCACACCTACATGTCGGGCAAGTGGCAGTTGGGCTATGAAGACGGCTATTACCCCCTGGACCGGGGTTTCGAGGAGGCTTTCTGGCTGAAATTCGGCGGCGCGAGCCACTTCTCCGATATGCGCGGCATCACCAAATACGGTGAAGTTGCTTATTGGGGTGAAGGCAGGGAGCAGTTACAGTCTCTGCCCGGTGATTTTTACTCTTCCGTCTATTTCACCGACAAGATGATTGACTACATCGACAAAAACCGCGCTGACGGCAAACCGTTCTTCGCTTACGCCGCCTACACCGCGCCCCATTGGCCGTTGCAGGCGCCCCGGGAATATATCGACAAGTACGAGGGCGTCTATGATGGGGGTTATGACGCTATCCGCACCAAACGGATTGAACGCATGCTGGCCGCCGGCCTGATGGAGGAAGGTCAGACCCCCGCCGCGCAGCACCCTGAATGGCCCGGCTGGGACAAACTTGACGGGGAGCAGAAGAAGCTGGAAGTGCGCATGATGCAGATCTATGCAGCAATGGTGGATGCGCTGGATGAGAACATCGGGCGCCTGGTTCAATACCTGAAAGATACGGGTGAGTATGAGAATACCTTCATCCTGTTCTTCTCCGATAACGGCGCGGAAGGCAACAACCCGCATGATCTTGCCACTAATCCCACCTGGGTGCCGCAGAATTTTGATTTGAGTTATGAAAACATGGGCCAACCCGGCTCTTATGCTTCCACGGGACCGGGCTGGGCGCACGTCAGCAACACGCCGTATCACATGTATAAGGGCTTCCCTGCCCAGGGCGGACTGTTATCTCCCACGATCGCGGTGTTTCCGGAAAGGATTGAGGCAGGCAGTCGCTCGGATGCGTTCATCACCGTCCTGGATGTGGCGCCTACCCTGCTGCAACTGGCAAACGTAACCCACCCCGCGCCGGAGTTTGACGGGCGGCGGGTACATTCCATGGTCGGCGAGTCATTTTACCCCCACTTGATCGGCCGGCAACCCGTTGTGCACGGCCCGGAACACGTATTCGGCCTTGAACTGTTCAACCGGCGCATGATCCGCCAGGGTGACTGGAAACTGCTCTGGAATAACAGGCCCTGGGGCAAGGGAGACTGGGAGTTATACAACCTGGAGGAAGACTCCGGAGAACAGAATGACCTGGCGCAGGCCCGCCCTGGGAAACTGCAGGACATGCTGGCGCTGTGGCAACAATACGTTGACGATAATGACGTATTGGTATTTGATGAATTGAAAATGCGTTTTACCAACGGGAAGGATCATTATGAATATCAGTGAGTTGAAATTTGCGAAACTCCTCCTGCTGTCGGCGCTGGTTTACACCGGCGGTTGTGCCGATAACGCCGCGGAGACCGTCTACACCAACGGTTTCATCTACACGGTGAATCCCGAACAACCTACGGCCGAAGCGCTGGCGGTCAGGGACGGGGTGATCATCGCGGTGGGCGGCAACGAGGAGGTGCAGGCGCAGGTTTCGGACCGGGCGCGGGTCGTGGACCTCGAAGGTAGGATGCTGATGCCGGGCATCCACGACATGCATGCCCACCCCATGGAGGCCGGCGAGAAGTATAACTTCCAGTGCGCGTTCCCCTTCACTTTCACGGTGGATCAGATCGTCGCGAAACTGACGGAATGCGCGGCGGAAACCCCGCCCGGCGAGTGGATTCGCGGCGGGCAGTGGGCCATGGAACTGATGGAAACCGATACAGTACCGCACAAGGACATCCTGGATGCGATCACCCGGGACCACCCCATCTACCTGGGGGATTCGACCGTGCATGCCGCCTGGCTCAACTCCCGGGGCCTGGCTGAAATGGGAATTGATGCGGACACGCCCGACCCGCAGGGCGGCGTCATCATCAGGGAGCCCGGGAGCATGGAGCCCACCGGCATCCTGGTCGATAACGCGGCCTATAACATCATCTCGAAGCTGCCGGCCTACAGCGAGGAGCAATACAAGGATGCCCTGGAATGGTCCATGCGGGCAATGAACAAGGTCGGCGTCACCACCGTCAAGGACGCCCTGACGGACGGGCGTTCGCTGAAAGCCTACAAGGGACTGGACGAGAGCGGCCGGCTGACCATGAAGGTCAGCACCAGCATTGCCTGGAAAATGCTCTGGACCGATTACGAGAAGAACGTCAGGGAGCGCGCCGATTACGCAACGGAGAACGTCAACACCGAGTTCATCAAGATCATGCTGGACGGCATACCGCCGACGCGCACTTCCGCCATGCTGGACCCGTACCTGCCGGACGAGAAGCACGGCGACAGTTTCACCGGCAAGCTGATCCACTCTCCTGAGCGCCTCACCGAGGACATGATCTACCTGGACGGCCAGGGATTGACGGTGAAGGTTCACGCGACAGGGGACCGCGCAGTGCGGGTCACGCTGGATGCCGTCGAAGCGGCGCGCAAGGCCAACGGCGACTCGGGCATGATGCACGAGATTTCCCATGCGGAGCTGATTCATCCGGATGACATCCCCCGCTTCAACCGGTTGAACGTGATCGCGGAATTCTCCCCGATCCTCTGGTATCCCTCTCCCCTGGTGGAGGTCATGACCCAGGTGATAGGCGAGGAGCGGGCAAACCGGTTCTGGCCGGCCAGGGCCTTGCTGGAGGCCGGCGCGCATGTCATCTACGGCTCCGACTGGCCGTCGGTGGTGCCCGATCCCAACCCCTGGCCGGGTGTCGAGGCCCTGGTGACCCGGCGCGACCCGTACGGCAACTTCCCGGGCGCGTTATGGATTGAACAGGCCGTTGACCTGGAGACGGCATTACGGATATTCACCATCAACGGCGCGGTTGCCGGGAAACACGCGGACCGCACGGGCAGTATCGAAACGGGCAAGTCCGCCGATTTCATCGTCCTCGACCGGAACCTGTTCGAGATCCCGGCTGAAGACATCAGCGACACGCAGGTCTTGCTGACGGTGGTGTCGGGCCGGGAAGTCTACAGGAAGTAGGGGACGGATTTAAAATCCGTCCCTGACCCCGACATTCAACTAATGGGCAGGCACAGCAAGGCGGTATTGAACGGCGCCGGCATCGACCGGCGGGATACCGGCTACTACTCGACGCCAGCCCCGGTCGCGGAATTCTTCAGGAGAAAACTATTATCACTTAACTCGGCCCCGAAACTGGTCTTCGACCCCTGCGCTGGCAGGGGCGAACTGCTGGCCCCGTTCCGGGATTGCGGCGCGCGCCTGTGCGGGTTTGACATCATGGACATGCAACCCGGCGGGTTCTTCGAATTCCAGCGGCGCGACTTCCTGCTTGCGACCGCCAATACGCCGGACAGGCCACCGGGAGCGAACGGACTGCCGGATGCCGACATCATCGTCGCAAACCCGCCGTACAACTGTCACGAGCACGACTACCTGAGAGAGCACAAGGAACGCTTCGCCCTGGCTTTCGGCAGGGGCGCGGCCCTCAATCTCTACTCCCTGTTCATCCATGCGATCATCCGCAGCGCAAAACCCGGCTGCCTGATCGGGCTGATCACGTTCGATTCATTCTTGACCGCGAGGGGGCATGAAGACCTGCGCCGGTTTATCCGCAGCGAGTGCCGCATTCACTCGCTGCTGCTCTGCCCGACCGACCTGTTCAGGGACCAGGGCGCGGACGTGCGTACCGCCATCCTGGTACTGCAGAAAGGGCCGCAGGAGACACAACGGATCGAGGTGGCGGGCAGACCGGAGTCAACCGGACACTTCGAGCGCATCCTCAAAGCCGGCGCGTTCCGGACCTGTGCGCCTGAAGAGGTATGCCTGTCATCCCCCAGGGACCGAGGCGAGTTCGTGGTGGAAGTCCCGCCTGCGGTACGGGCGCTGTTCGCCATGCCGCGCCTGGGCGAGAAGTTTCCGTGCAAGACCGGCATATCCACCGGGAACGACAGGACGCACCTGTCACGCGCACGCCGGAAAGGGTTCGGCGTGCCGTTCTACAAGAATCCCGGAAACCGCCGGTTTTTCACGGAACCGGACGCCTGGCTGCGCGATGACTATAACGAAGCAGCGGAAAACAGGAGCAACTTCATCATCCGCAACAGACCGTACATCGGCCAACCCGGCATCGCCTGCTCGTCCATGGGCGTGGCATTCGGGGCCGCCATCCTCCCGGACGGCTCGGCGTTCGGCGTCAATGCCAACCTGTTCCCCACCGAAAAGGACCGGTGGTGGCTGCTGGCCTACCTGAACAGTTCCCTGTGCAACTACCTGGTGCGCGGGGTGTTGCTCAGGTCGAACATGATCACCGCCGGCTATGTTGCCAGGATACCGGTCCCGGCATTGACGACGGCGGTGCGTGGTGAACTGGAACACATCGCGCGCGAGGCATACGAAGCCCGGCCCGGCCTGGAAGAGTTACCGGGGTTCATAGAGAGAATTGATGAGGTGGTGTTCTATGCATGCGGGATGCCTGAACCTGACAGGGACAGAATACGGGAATTTTGTGCGAATATCGTGGAGAGGACGTGATGTGTCCCGGAATTTGGAGTTCTGGTGACACAATACTAATTCTGACGAAAGACTCGGATTTATCCTTGCATATCCGGTATAAAATGCCATAAACGCAAGGATGATAAACCGCAGCACCGGTTTCTCCAAGAACTCGGTAGCCGGATCAGTACCGGCTTCATTTCATTCCCAGGCTCTTCTTTAACCGGGGAATGTCCGGCGCGAACGCGTTGCCTCCTGTCGGTTTCGACTCGAACTGCCAGAACAGCGCCTCCAGGCGTTCCCTGCCTGTGGCTGTTTTGGCCGCTTCGCGCGGGGTTTGATATCGGAGGATGGGAAGCGGCTTGTCCAGCCAGCTTTTCCATTGCGCCTCTGCCATTTCCTGCATCTGCTCTTGCACTTCCGGCAACGCCGCCAATTCTTCATGTTTCTGCCGCGCCGCCTCTTCTTTCTCATCAGGCGGCCTGTTCCGCATCTCTTCAAGCAATTCTTCCGCGGGTCGCTTCTCCTCATCGCGAAATCGCGCTCGTTGTCCAAGTCGACGAGCTATCTTGCGCTTGATGGTGCTGGCGCGCTCCTGTGAGTTAACGTTTACGGTTAACTCAGCGCTATCGATGCTGATATGTCCCAGCACAGTGTTCTCCCAGTTCTCATGTTGCTCATTCCCCTTTTTCAGCCAGGGAAACTCAATGGATACCAGTTTGCCGTATTGGTCCAATTTGCCCGTTTGTTCAAGTTCAGCGGCGCTATCCACCAAGGCCAAGCTTGCCAAAGCAGCCAGCGCTTCATCCGGTGAGCAGTTGAGGTCATAACTGAGTGTAGTCAGCTGCAAGGGTTCACCATCTGTATTTTGCAGTTCCGGTGGCAGCGGATTGAGCGCCAGGTTCCGGATCTCGAAATACATTTCGCGAAGATACAGGTCGCACTCAAGCAGGTAGTCTTTACCGAACCCGGGGCGTTCGTCTGCAAATTGCTCGCGTGTTGCGATGAACTCGTCAATGTACGAAGGAGGAATAACCACCAGTCCGCAACCCAGCATCACGGAGCAGTCATCAATGGAAATGGTGCGGGCATACAGTATTGCTCCCTTGTCCAGCATCGTCGAAGCCTGGAGTTCCTGGACGGTAACTTCCCGTTTCAGCAGCAGGTCCCTCAAGGCAAGCTGTTTACCGGCCACTACATCTGTAACCATAAAAAAGCTGTAAGGCTGCGAACAGGCTTCCTCGATGAATTGGCGTTGATATGAATCGATTAGTACGTCGCCGTGTGCCAGGTAATGCCGGGCCACCTGCATGTCGGGATGACGTTCATCTTCGTCCGGTTCGATATTGCCCGGTATCCAGTTGAACAGGAACCAGGGAATGAATAAAGTGTCCATCTCGGGTTCGAACTCCGGGCCCATAGGCACTTCGTCCCACAGCGTAAACTCATCCCAGGCCTCGTGTAAGACTCCCGGACCATAATACTTTTCTGCGTGTTTCATTAACGCAGGCACGAGCTCGCTCTCTGCCCTGCGCACCTTGCGCCGCCCCAGACTGGCAACCGGAGAGCTGGCCTTGTGCAGGCAGCACTTCTTGTATTTTTTACCGCTGCCGCACGGGCAGGGGTCATTGCGGCCG
>VYCZ01000185.1 GCA_009843675.1 Gammaproteobacteria bacterium
GGATGTAGTAACCAGAACTTGTTTTATTATCGTCTTTCTCTACTGCCTTGCCAGGTTCCAGGTGGCGAACTAGATTTGTAAAAAATCCATCCGCCAGTTTATATGCGGCGACTTCAATCAGGCGCGAGCCAACCTGTGCTAATTTGCCGCCAACTTTGGTATCAGCCGTATAATGAAGTTCAGTTTCAGTCCCATGCTCGACCAGGACGAGGGTTGCACTCCCTTGAGCAAATCCGGCAGTTCCCGCACCCTTGCCCCGCCCTGTTATCTTGTAGCTTTTCGGCGGTTTCATCTCGGATAAAACAATATTGATCGAAAATGCTGAACTGACCGGCCCAACTGAGGCACGAATGGTTGCGGCGTACTCATTTTCCGCTTTCTCAACAAAGGATGCGCAACCGGGGATACATGAACGCAACGTATCCGGATCACTGAGTGCATCCCAAACGATATCCCGACTAATCGGTATTTTATGACTGCCTTCTATAACCATTTTCTACCCGGGAGAATGAACAGAATTTTTGTGTAAACGCTTAGCCGGCCGCTTTGTCTATCTGTGCCAATATGAAGCTGGGGCGCAACGGCACTCTTGAAATGTTGATGCCAAGTCCGCTGAGCGCATCACAGACAGCATTGGCAACAGCCGGGACTGCACCCGTAAGACCGCCTTCTGCGGTGCCTTTGATACCACCAACGGTATCAATGCTCGGTGTCTCGATGTGTGCTATTTCCATGTCAGGAATATCGAGCACCAAAGGCAACACGTAGTCCAGCAGGTTGGCATTTAACAGTTGTCCATCCTCGTCGTACACAATTTCTTCCATCAGCGCCTCACCAATGCCCTGAGCTGTGGCCCCATGGATCTGCCCCCGCACGATCATGGGATTGATCACCCGTCCGCAATCATGCACGATAAAATACCGTTCTATCTCGACCGTACCATCACCAGGGTCCACTGCTGCCTGGACAACATGCGTGCCGTTTGCCATCGTAACCATGGGAGGATCATAGTAATCGGTTGCTTCAAGACCATGCTCTTCTCCCTCCGGCATAGCGATATCATTCATTGAATATGCTGTCTCAGCAACCTGCTTCAGGGTTAAGCCTTTATCGGGAGTTCCCAATGGATAAACTCGCCCGTCGCTCAACACAAGATCAGAGGGATCAATCTCAAGCATTTCGCCCACGATTCGCTTTACCTTCGCAGAGACTTTCTCGCAACAACGGATAATGCTGCCCCCGCCTACCACCGAACCGCGGCTGGCAAAGGTACCGGTCCCGAACGGTGTTTTAGAAGTATCACCTTCAATTACGGTAACATCCGACCACGCAACACCAAGACGGTCAGCGGCAACCTGGGCGAAAGTTGTATAGTGCCCCTGACCTGCATCGGCCTGGCTCAGGTAAACCGCGACTCGGCCGTCCGGTTCAATCACGACACGTGAGCTGTCGAAACCCGGCATTTTTGCAAAGCCACGCACACGCCAGCCAGGCGCGCCGGTACCTGAGACTTCCGTGTAGTTACAAATACCGATACCCCGGTATTTTCCATCAATCAACCTGTCTTTGGGTTGCCTGTTTTTGTATTCCCGATATCCGGAAATTTCGAGGGCTTTTTCAAGCGACTCTTTATAACTCCCCGTGTCGTACCGCACGCCCACTGCATTGACGTACGGGAACTCCTCAGGCTGTACAAGATTACGAAGTCGAACATCCGCAGGATCAATATTCAACTCACGTCCGATTCGATCCATCATGCTTTCAATTGCCAGAAAACAGGATGGCTGGCCGGTTCCCCGGTATGCGCCGGTTGGCGCGGTGTTGGTGACTACTGAAACGACGTCATATTTATAGTTTCTGATTCGATAGGGTCCCGGCAACATACGCGCAGCCCCGGTCGCTTCCAATGTGCAGGAGAACGGGTAATTCGCATATGCGCCCCCATTCGTTTGCAGCTTAAGTTCAACAGCTTGTATCACAGCTTCCGCGTCCACTGCCACTTTTATCCGGTGTATATGCTCCCTGGCATGAGCGTCACTTAATAATTCTTCACGCCGGTCCTGTATCCACTTGACGGCTCGACGATAGCGCCGCATAAGGGCGACCACGATCAGCTCATCCGGATAAATATGGCTCTTGACACCGAATCCTCCCCCTACAGCAGGGGTGACCACCCTGATGATAGACTCCGGCAGCCTCAAGTGGTCGGCGATGGCCGTGCGCACAACATGGGGTACCTGGGTCGTTGTCCACAGAGTGTATGAATCTGCGACCGGGTCGATGACCCCAAGGCAACCCCGCGGCTCGATGGGAACACCGGTAACGCGGCCAAGGTGAAATTCACCCTCGAGCACGTGCTCCACAGAAGCAAAATGATCTGCAAAACCTTCTGTTTCGAAATGACTTTTAAAAATGACGTTGTCGCCCAAAGACTCGAATATCACAGGCGCTTCCCTATCGAGCGCATCTTCAATCCTGGCAACAGCAGGCAGAGGATCATATTCGACATCGACGAGTTCGATGGCATCCTGGGCGATATACGGTGTTTCAGCTAATACTACCGCCACATATTCACCAACAAACCGCACCGTATCCGTAGCGACCACCGGTCGACTGATTTCTCGATAACCTTCTATTTTAATGTCAGGTTTAAAAGGAAGTATGTCACCGACAAAATCGTTTCCTGTTAATACGTCGATAACACCCGGTAAAGCCACTGCCCTGGAAATATCGATGCCGGTAATGTTTGCATGTGCAAACGGGCTGCAAACAAACCCGAGGTGGACCGTATTCTGCGGGACCGGCAGGTCGTCCACAAATTTCCCCTGTCCGCGCAACAGGTAGGCGTCTTCGCGCCGCAGTATACTCTCGCCTACCAATGTCCAATCATCAATAGCGTTCATGTCTGCTCACGATCATATTCAGATGAGTTATGACACAGCTGTGATGCGGCTTTATGTACGGCCTCCACAATATTTACATAACCTGTACATCGACAGACGTTGTTGACGAGCGCCCTGCGGATATCTTCACGGGTCGGGTTTGCATGACTGCGCAAAAACTCTATTGAAGTCAGCAAAAACCCAGGAGTACAGTAACCACATTGCACCGCATGCAATTCATGGAATGCCTGTTGCACGGGATGCAAGTCACCGTCTTCGGCAATCCCTTCTATAGTGGTGATTTGAGCGCCATCCAGGGCCGCCGCAAACTGTAGGCAACTTCGCGCTGAGTTGCCATTTAAGAGTACGGTACAAGCGCCGCACACGCCGTGCTCACAACCGATATGCGTTCCTTTCAACCCTACTTCATGTCTGATAAAATCGACAAGCAAATAACGAGACTCCACTTCACGTTTATACACCGTTCCATTTATCGTCAATTGCACAGTCGCACTGTCATTGTCATTACGCCCGTTCTGTTCAACGGCGCCTGTCACCCTGGTTGTATCCGGATACTTGAAAAACATGCCGACAAGGTTTTTAAAAGACATTGGTTTCACCTTTGTACAACTTCTGACAACGCCCGTTTTATCAACGTACACGCGACACGTTTCCGATAGTTCCCGTCGGCATGTATATCATGAGGCGGATTCATGGTTTCCGTCGCTGCCCGAGACACTTCATCAATCAATTCAGCGCTCAATGTGTTCCCTTCCAACATTGCCTCGGCTGATCTTAATCTCAATGTTGTTTCGCTGACTCCCATGGCAGCTAAACGGACATCGCGACAGATGGCGCTACTGTCAATACTTGCACACATAGCCAGGCCGACCACCGCAAATCCATGGGTTCGAGTAGATACTTCAACAAAAACACTTTTTGAATTCGGGGGCAGCGCCGGAAACAAGACCTGGCGCAGCATCTCGTCAGGCTCCAAACAATTGGTCAGGGCGCCAATGTAGAATTCATCTGCGCTGACTTCACGCGTGCCGCGAACACTTGCGAGCTGAAACCGTGCATCCAGAGCCGCAGCGACACTCGGCAGCTCGGCAAGTGGGTCAGCATGAGCGAGACTCCCACAAACCGTACCAAAGTTTCTGCTGGAGCGAACGCCAACATACGGCATCGCCTTACTGAGCAGTGACAGGCGTGATGCGATTTGTTCAGACTCCTCTATCTCAGCCTGCCGCGTGCGAGCACCGACCGCAATACCGTTACCCTGTGCGTTTATGTAGCTCAGGGAGGTACACCGATTCAGGCTTATCAACACCTGTGGCTGCATTATTCTCATGTTCATGAGTGGCACAAGGCTCTGCCCCCCTGCCAGGATCCGGGCATCGCGACCGTAACTTTGCAAAAGGGCAAGAATCTCCTGCTCTTCTTCCGGCATGCACAGCTTAAACGGCGCAGGTTTCATCGAAAAAGTTTATGAGGCAGGCAGTTCAAATACGGGTTGTCACGCATTTGACCTGATAGTAGCTTGCCAATGCCGCCAACCCCTTCTCGCGCCCAAAACCGCTGTTTTTTACTCCGCCGAATGGCGTTGCGACACCGCCGGCGAAAAATTGGTTGATAAAGACCTGCCCCGCACCCACATCACGGGCAAAGTGCATCGCTTTGGTGATATCCCTGGTATAGATACCGGCTACCAGGCCGAAATCCGTACTGTTTGCAACACTGATTGCTTGCTCGGCGCTATCTACAACCTGTACCGCAAGAACCGGCCCGAATATCTCTTCCTGTGCCACAATTTCATCAACTGGAATGTTGTTTAAAATAGTAGGTTGATAAAAACTACCTTCCTCCAACCCGTCTACCAAGGCTCGATTGCCACCCGTAGCGACCTCCACGCCACGCTCGCGAGCGCCGGCAACATATGTATCTACAATGTTGACCTGTGTTTCTGACACCAATGGACCGAGCGATGGGTCCTGCAGGCCGTGACCTATATCGAACGCCTCACTACGCTGGACCAGTTTCTCCACCATCTGTTCATGCACCGCACGTTCGATAACCAGACGCGAACCGGCAGAACATACCTGACCCGCATTCATGAAAATCGCCTTCAGTGTCCCTTCCAGGGCCGCATCCATATCAGCATCTTTCAATACGACCACCGGTGACTTGCCACCTAATTCAAGCGTAACGGAAGCGACATTATCCGCAGCAGATTGCATCACGGTTTTGCCGGTGATGACAGAGCCGGTAAAAGTGACATGCGCCACATCCTTATGGGATGTAAGCGCATTGCCAATTTCCGAACCTTTCCCTGTGACAACGTTATAAACACCTGTGGGCAGACCTGCTTCCATTAAAATGTCTGCCAGGATTATCGCCGTGAGAGAGGTCAGTTCCGCCGGCTTGACGACTGCGGTGCAACCTGCGGCAAGCGCCGGCGCAACACCTCTTGCCGTAGTCACCAGCGGAAAATTCCAGGGAATAATATGAACAGTAACACCAACAGGCTCGTGCAGGGTAAAAGAGATAAAGTCCTTGCCAAGCGGAATGGTGTCGCCCTGCAGTTTATCGGCTATGCCGGCGTAGTATTCAAAATATTGAGCGGCAGTTTCGATGTCCCCCTTCGCTTCCCGAATTGGCTTTCCTGAATCCAATGTTTCTATACAGGCAAGGCGTTCTGCATCGCGGCGGATAATATCGGCTGTACGACTTAATATCCGACCGCGTTCCTGTGGCGTTACCGATTTCCATGACTTCTCCAATGCTGATTTTGCTGTCGCGACAGCATCATTCACATCCTCCACCGTGCCGGCCGGAATTTCCGCGAATGGGCTACCCGTTGCCGGGTCTTCGACAACCATCAGCTCCCGCTGATTGGCGCCAATACGTTCAGCACCGATAACCATGTGGTTCGGCAATGCACGCACATCTACAAAATCTGAGATATTGATCATCGGACTATGCGTACCCCTCTACCGTTGAGCTGAGATTTTCCATCGCTTTTTCAAAACGGTCGAACATCTCTTTGATTTCATCAATTGTGATAATCAAAGGCGGACAAAATGCGATCGTGTCATTACGCAGCGCACGTACAATGATGCCTTGTTCCAGGGCAAGATTTGCTGCAAGGGCGCCGACTTTCATGGATGGATCAAAATTCTCTTTACTGGTCTTATCACGAACCAATTCAATCCCGCCTATCAAACCAACGCCTCTGGTTTCTCCAACTAATGGGTGATCATTGAACTGGTGAAGCCGGCTCAGAAACCGGGGCGATATGTCACGAACACGCTCAACAATATTGAGATCGCGATAAATCTTCAAGGTCTCAAGCGCTACCGCACAAGACACCGGATGGCCTGAATAAGTGAAACCGGTTCCGAACGTACCAACCTGCCTGCTACCTTCAACAAGGGTATGGTAAATTTCATCGCTGATCAGTAAAGCGCCGATGGGTATATAGCCGGATGAAAGTGCCTTGGCAACGACGACAATATCGGGTGTAATGTCGAAGGTATCACATCCAAACATATTACCAGTGCGTCCGAAACCGCAGATAACTTCATCGGCGACGAACAAAATGTCATGTTTCCTGAGTAATCTTTGAACTTTTTCGAAATAAGTCGCCGGCGGTAAAATAACCCCTCCGGCCCCCATCACGGGTTCGGCAATAAATGCGGCAACGGTCTCAGGTCCTTCTGACTCAATTAATTTTTCAATATTGGCTACCATCCTTGTAGCAAACTCTTCTTCGGACTCACCTGCTTCTGCAAAATGATAACGGTGCGGGCAATCCGTATGAAAAACTGCATCCATTGGCACATCAAAAAACGTATGCGCATACGACATACCTGTCAAACTGGATGCCGCAACAGTGATGCCATGATAGGCGCCATGTCGAGATATGATTTTTTTCTTTGCCGTCCGCCCTTTTACATTGTTGTAATACCAGACAAGCTTAACCATGTTATCGTTGGCTTCTGAGCCTGAATTGGTGAAGAAAGCCCTGGAGACCGACCCCGGCGCGATACTGACCAGTTGCTCGGCAAGTTCAACAGCAACCGGCGTCGTACGATGAGCAAAATTATGGTAGAAGGGCAGTTTTCGTAACTGGTTATCGGCGGCCCTGGCCAGGCGGGTTTCACTGAAACCCAGTGACGCGCACCAAAGCCCGGCCATTCCTTCGATATATTCCCTGCCTTCGATATCTTTTACATAGATTCCATTTCCCTCTGTAAATATATGTGGCCCCAGTAATTCGTGTTGGGCCAGTTCGGTTTGCGGATGCAGATGATAGTTGAGATCATTCTTATGTAACGCGGATTTCAATGGTACGGCCGACATCTGTAATTACTCTATACATAAATTCATCATTGTTGAATCAAGGAGGCTCTGACTTAAGAAGATGGTTCCTTAATGTGAGAATAAATAACGTTGTGAGGATACGTATCGGGCACTCATAAAAAAACGCCCCGGGGAAATTCAGGAGCGTTCTTTATGTTATGAGAATCAGAAATTATAAAGCACACTCCCTCCAACCCATCTTGGCCGACCGTAGTATTCTTCCACCATTCCAAAAAATACCGTTAAACTGTCGAAGGATTGCACAATGTATTCCTCATCCGTTATGTTGTTGGCAAATACAGCCACCTCCCATTTTTCATCCCGTGACGCCCAGGATAATCTGGCATTCGCCACGTGGTAGCCATTTTCAGTAACACCATCTGATCTCGTCAGCGCATGGAAGTGTTCAGAGCGATAGTGAAAATCACCTTGAACGGCCATGTTCCCATTAAGTGCGGGCCATTGATAGCGGGCGAGACCACTGAGATTCCACTTGGGTGTTTGAACTGACTGCGTTTTTGCCCCGGTCGGCAAAGTGATTTCATTGTCTACATATCCAACACCAAAGATAAAATCGAGATTTTCAGTCGGACTGGTAAACAACTCGACCTCAAAACCCGTGTTTTTGGCGTCCGGCGCACTCAGTACCTTTGTCACAAGGCCAAGCACATCAAATGCCTGGAAGTCTTTATAATCATTGAGAAAGACTGATGTATTTAGTATCGTCAATCCATCCAATAATGTCGCTTTAAAACCCTCTTCAAAGGCGTCAACTTTATCTTCCGGAAAGCCGACATTCGCATCGGTCAGTGGCTCCAGCGTACTGTCAAACAACGCATTAAACCCGCCACCCTTGACGCCCCGATTCCAACTGGCGTAGAGCAATAAATCGTCGCTGTATCTATAATCAACTTCAACCTTGGCCGACCAAAGCCCTTTGTCATACTCGCCGCTGTATGTTCCAAAAGTGGCAATGACGTTTGGATTGCCGCCACGAGCGACGGTGCCATCATTCGGGTATGACACAAAATTGTTGTCGTAATCGAATTCAACGTTTTCATCAATCCAACGAAAACCGCCGATTAACCTGACTTGCTCTGTCAGTTCATATTCAACCTGACCAAATAAGGACCATGATTTTTTATCCTGTTGATACGGACTGTCAAACCCCGTGACATTGCCGTTTTCATCCAAACCTACGGAACCGGATGGGTCACCGCCCAAAAAGGCAAATTCACCACCATTTGAATCATTGATATCGATTTCCAAATAATAAAAGCCGGCCACCCACTGGGTCCGTTCAGTCTCACCATTTAACCGCAACTCCTGAGAAAACTGCTCTGCATCTGTAGTCAGATAAAAATTGAAATCGTTAAATGGGGCAGCATCTGAATCTTCCAGGTAGTCCCTTTCCACACTCTGGAAATCGGTAATACCGGTCAATGTTGCAGCGTCAAAACTCCACTTCAAGGTGCCGCTCATACCGTAGGTCTCGAGATCATTAAACCCTAACCTGTCATAGTCTCCGGCAAACACATCGCCGTCGCTGTCCGTATAACCGGTGAAATTGCCTGCGCCAGGCGTCTTCACAACCAGGCCTGTTACCGGGTCGACAACCGCATCGACATTTTCAAAAAAGCCTGTGCGGATTTGCTGCAGGGAATAACGGCCATTCAGCAGTAAGGAAACATCTTCACTCGGTTCAAATAATAATTGGACACGACCTGCATAGTCGTTCGCATTATTTAAATCGTTGTCCGGATCAAGCCGGTTCGTCACGTAGCCACTATTATGATGTGTCGAGACCGATATGCGGCCGGATAGAGTGTCGGACAGCCCGCCAGTTGCCGCACCCTCAAACTTGACCTGATCATATTCTCCTACCGTCACCTGTCCATAACCGCCGAATTCCCGCTCAGGTTTTTTTGTCACGTAATGGGCTAAACCACCTGTTGCATTACGGCCATACAAGGTCCCCTGTGGACCGCGTAATATTTCAACCCGCTCCATATCAAACAACATGAAGCCGGCCCCTGACATCTGGCTGATGTAAACCTCATCCACATATAAGGACACGGGGCTCTCCTGGTTTGCCGTAAAATCACTATTTGCAGCGCCACGAATGGCAAGCCCGTAGTTTGCCTCGCCGTTAGGCTGAACAGTATGAACGCCAGGGGCCAAGGCCGTGATTTGCTGTGCATTTGTATAACCCAGCGTGCGCATTTGCTCACCTGTAAACGCAGTAATGGCAATGCCAACGTCCTGTATGTTTTGCTCGCGCTTCTGCGCAGTCACCACGATCTCTTCAAGCAGTGCTGAATTACCGGCGGAGGAGTATAGAAAAACCAGTAAATACGATATGACAATCTTGCTGCTCGATCTCATGAGAGAAATCTCCTTATAAAATGTTGACCAAGCGAGACTAGTTGTTAACATCCTGCTTGTAAAATATAAAATACTTTATTTACAGATAACTTTTGTTTATTGCTGTGTAACGTAATTATACCATTCCGGCCCCAGGGCGCGCGGAGGGGGTCGGTCTGCACAGTGTGAGACCGTGAAGGACCTCGGCGCTGCGCGGCCCGCTCTGGCTTGTCAGGTGGCCCCGCGATTGGCCTGTGGCCGGAAGGGGCGTGGCGGCGACGCCGGATGGTTGACCGGGGCGCTACGCCCCCGGGTGCCGGTCAGGCGGCGGCCGGCACGTTGGTGGCCCCGTCCGGGGTGGGGCAGCCGTATTTTTTCAGCATCTTGATCCAGCGCGGCGCATTGCGTTTGACCATGAGCGCCTCGTAGTCGGTGTGCGGGTCCCGGTAGGGCTGGCCGGTAATGAGCATGCGGTAGAGGATGCGCAGCAGTTTGTGGGCGGTGGCGACGGTGGCCCGTTTTTTGCCGCGGCGCACGGTGAGGGCCTTGTGGTAGCCCCGGAACTGGCAGTGGTGGGTGCGGGCGGCGCCGTGGGCGCACTCGACCAGCAGGGTGCGCAGGTGCGGGTTGCCCTTGCGGGTGTTGCCGTGGCGGCGTTTGCCGGCGCTCTCGTTGTTGCCGGGGGCCAGGCCGGCCCAGGCCGCGCAGTGGCGGGCTGAGGGGAAGACCCGGATATCGGGGCCGAGTTCGATGAGGATGGCGCCGGCTGAAGACTGGTCGATGCCGGGCAGGGTCATCAACAGGTCAATCTGGGGCTGGTACGGCGCCAGGTGGTCCCGGATGACGGCGTCGTAGTCGGCGATGCGCGCCGCGGCGTTCTCGAAGGCGGCGAGCTGGTCTTCAAGGACGAACCGGGCCTGCGGGCGCAGGGGCGCGTTGAGGGCATCGCCCAGTGCGTCCCGGTGCACCCGGACGTGGCCGGAGAGCGTGGCCAGGATATCCTCCGGGGCCTGCCCGGCCACCAGGCCGTCCAGGATACGGCGACCGTTGACGCCGAGCAGGTCCGAGAGGATACCGCCGACCCGGAGGCCGGCGCCGTCGAGGACCTGTTGGATGCGGGTGCGCAGGGTGGCGCGCAGGCGCACCACCTTGTGGCGTTGGCGTGACACCTTGCGCAGGGCGCGGAAGTCCGCGGGCGGCACGAAGCTGGGGCGGCACAGGCCGAACTGGCAGATACGGGCGAGCCAGACGCTGTCGGCGATGTCGATCTTGCGGCCCTTGAGTTGTTTGACGTGCTGGGCGTGCACCAGTAGCGGTTCAATGCCGGCGCTCTCCAGGGCCTCGAACACCACCTCCCAGTACACGCCGGTGGCTTCCATGACCGCGGCGCTGACCCGGTGTTCCAGCAACCAGCGGACCAGTTCGTCCAGCCCGGCCGGCAGGGCGCTGAAGGTGCGGGTATGGAGTTCGGCCTCCATCCCGGGCCGGGCCAGGCGCACGCTGGCGGTGATTTGCATCTTGTGCACGTCCAGGCCCGCGGCGCAGGCATGGATGACGTGCAGGGTGTCAGTGTGTATAGTGTCAGACATAACGCTTCCTCCGAATGGGTGGTGTTATCACAGGGGCGGGAACGGGAGCAACGGAGTGCTGGCTCGTCGCCCGAACGGGCGGCGGCGCATTTTGCTGTGCGTCCTCGGCAGTGCCGGGTACAACGCGGGGCACGAGGCCGTTGCTCGGGAACAGTTTGCTATCGGGCTCATACGGCGCCGCAAAATAAACGCGTCCTCGGTCCGCTCCCGCCCCGACAGTGTGCACCAGGACGGGGCGTTAGCCAACGCCGGGGTGGCGGGTAGCCCGTGGCCCCGGCGTTTCTCAGTTACATGCAGCCGGGGTGTGCAGATCCCTGATCATGAGGGCTTGCTGTATAAATTCGGGGACAGACCCCCGCTTACAACATGCGGGGGCATGCTTAAAATCTGTCCCCAGCGCGGCGGTTTACATGCCGTTGGGGTGTGCAGATCCCTGGAT
>VYCZ01000316.1:0-10367 GCA_009843675.1 Gammaproteobacteria bacterium
GCAAAGCCTTGCTCAGGTTGGTCATATCGGCAAAATCGGTCACTCCCTGGTGGTAGACCCATTTCATCACTTGCGTTGCGCGAAAAGGTTGTTCCTCCATGCAGGTAAAATAATCCCTCATCGCAGTGTGATTCAGGTCAAACAGGTTTACACTGGGGTCCATGGGCGGATTACCTGGCGCGCGGACAAATTTCCTCTGCGCGGAAAAAGAAGCTTATTTCGTTCTGTGCCGTATCCGGCGCGTCCGAGCCATGAACCGCATTTTCTCCCTGGTCGCCGTCGCGATCGCAGAAGTCTGCCCGGATGGTGCCGGGTTCGGCGTTCCTGGGAAAGGTCGCCCCCATCAGTTCGCGGTTCCTGGTTATGGCGTCTTCGCCTTCCAGCACCTGTACCATGATGGGGCCTGAAGTCATGAAATCCACCAGTTCGCGGAAGAAAGGTTTCTCGCTGTGCACGGAGTAAAATTCGGAAGCCCGCTGCTCGTTCAGATGCAGCATTTTTGCCGCAACGATTTTCAGGCCTGCGTCTTCAAAGCGCCGGTATATCGCTCCAATCAGGTTTCCGGCTACAGCATCCGGCTTGATAATTGACAAGGTTTGCTCGATGGACATTTTTTTGTTGCTTTTTATATGGTTGAACTTGATAACAAACCGGATATTTCCGGGATAACCGCTGATTCTACTAATAATAACGGCCAGTTGTCAGCCATTGGTAATACGGTTACAACAATCCGGTTTCAAGGCGCGCCGCTTCGGTCATCATGTCCGGACTCCAGGGCGGGTCGAAGGTCAGTTCAACGTTTACCTTGCCGACATTCGGCGCCATGGCGATTTTAGTCTGTACGTCAGCCGCCAGGAAATCGCCCATGCCGCAGGCCGGCGCGGTAAGCGTCATGAGCACGTCCACCTGGTTATCCCCCTCTTCCGATTGTGATATCCGGCAATCATATACCAGGCCGAGTTCAACGATGTTTATCGGGATCTCCGGGTCATAACAGGTGCGCATCTGCTCCCAGAGGTGCGCTTCATTGATCGAACCGTCCGGGTTGGCTTCCTGGTCCAGGTTCAGATAGTCGGCCGCATCAAAGCCGAGGGCATCCGCGTCCTTCGGTCCCACCTGGGCCAGGTTGCCGTTGACATTGACCGTGTAGTTCCCGCCCAGGGCCTGGGTAATGAACACCAGGCTGCCTTCCGGCAACGTGATCGGGGTCCCCGTGGGGATGAGTATCGCGTCGCATTCGCGCACTACCGTGACAGGGTCGTTGGTGTACATGGTTATTCCGTGGACACCGGGGCGTCATCGCCCGCCAGCAGCGCGCGCAAGGTGTGCCAGCACAAGGTTGCGCACTTCACCCGGCTTGGATACTCCCGCACCCCTGCCAGGACCGCCAGTTTTCCCATGGCGGCCAGGTCGATCACCCGGGAGGAATCGGTCAGCAGTTCATGGAAGTCGGTGAAGATGGTCCCGGCTTCCTGTACGGACTTCCCCTTGATGCCCTCCGTCATCAACGATGCCGATGCAATGGAGATGGCGCAGCCGGAGCCGTCGAAACTGATATCGGAGATTCGGTCGTCATCCAGGTTCAGGTACAGTGTCAAGCGGTCGCCGCACAGGGGATTGAACCCCTCCAGGGTCCTCCCGGCGGGATCCAGCTTGCCGAAATTCCTGGGGCTGCGGTTGTGATCGACGATCACTTCCTGGTAGAGGTCTTTTACGTCGAACATGGCGCTTACTTGAAAATATTATTTGCCTTGTCGATCCCGGCGACCAGTTTGTCCACTTCTTCCCTGGTGTTGTAGAAGGCGAACGAGGCCCTGGCCGTAGCGGGTATGCCATAGCGTTCCATGACCGGCATGGCGCAATGATGGCCGGTCCGGATGGCTATCCCTTCATGGTCGAGTATGGTGCCGAGGTCGTGGGGGTGGATCCCGTCCATCACGAAGGACAGGATGCCGGCTTTCTGTGCCGCCGTGCCGATCGGCCTCAGGCCCTGGACGTCAGCGGCGGCCAGGGTGGCGTACTGCAATAGATCGTGTTCATAATCACGGATCCTGTCCATATCGACCTCGTTGACGTAGTCGACCGCGGCGCCCAGGCCGATTACGCCGGCGATGTACGGCGTGCCCGCTTCGAACTTGTAGGGCAGGTCGTTGTACAGGGTCTTTTCGAAAGTGACCATCTTGATCATGTCGCCGCCGCCGTGGTACGGGGGCATGGCATCCAGCAGCGCCTGTTTCCCGTAGAGCACGCCGATGCCCGTCGGCCCGAACAGTTTATGGCCCGAGAAGGCGTAGAAGTCACAATCCAGCGCAGCCATGTCCAGCCTTGTATGGGGCGCCGCCTGGGCGCCGTCGATGACCGTGACCGCGCCGGCTGCATGAGCCAGGGCCGTGATTTCGGCGACCGGGTTGATGGTGCCCAGGGCATTGGAGACATGGCCGACCGCCACGATCCGGGTGTTGTCGCCCAGCAGGTTTTTATACTCGTCCATATCGAGTTCGCCGGCGTCATTGATGGGGATGACTTTCAGCAGGGCGCCGGTCTGTTCGCATAACAGTTGCCAGGGGACGATATTGGAATGGTGCTCCATTTCGGAGACGATGATCTCATCCCCGGCGCCGAGTCTGCTCCTGCCGTAGCTTTGCGCAACCAGGTTGATTCCTTCCGTTGTCCCGCGCACGAAAATGATTTCCTGGTGCGATGCGGCATTGATGAAGGTTTGAATCTTCTTCCGGGCCGCCTCGTAGGCTTCCGTTGCCAGTTCGCTCAAGGTATGTACACCGCGGTGGATGTTGGAATTGTAGCCGCGGTAGTACTCGTCCAGCGTCTCGAGGACCCGGCGCGGTTTTTGCGCCGTTGCGGCATTGTCCAGGTACACCAGCGGCTTGTCCCGCACCTTGCGCGCCAGGACCGGGAAATCCGCGCGGTACGAGTGTACGGGAAACTCGGGAGCGTCCACTGGTTGTACTGCGACCGTCATTGCATGAACTCCTTGATCAGGTCGGTATCGGGTAACTCGCCGGCAATGCTTTGTTCCAGCCGTTCGCGTATTTCAGGGAACCTGATGTCCCGGATGACCTCATCGGCGAATGCATAGGTCAACAGGCTTCTGGCGGTGTCCTCGTCCACCGCCCGGGAGCGCAGGTAGAACAACATATTCTCATCCAGCCGCCCGACCGTCGCGCCGTGGCTGCACTTGACGTCATCCGCGTAGATCTCCAGTTCCGGCTTGGTGTCGACCTCTGCGTCGGTGGAGAGCAGCAGGTTGGCATTGGACTGGTGCGCCTCGGTTTTCTGGGCCTGCTCGTGAACGATTACCTTGCCGTTGAAGACGGCGCGCGAACGCCCGTTCATGATGCCCCGGTAATGCTCGTTGCTGGTTGTGTGGGGTTGCTTATGCTCTACCAGGGTATGGTTGTCGACGTGTTGCCGGTTGCCGGTCAGGTACAGGCCGTTAAGGTTGATTTCCGCGCCCGGCTCAACCAGTTCGACATCGATGTCCCAGCGCGCCAGTTTTCCGCCCAGTGACAGGGCATGGCAATCAACACGGCTGTCGGCCTCCTGCCTGATCCGGGTTTTGCCGATATGGTATGCGCGTTGGCTTTCCTGCTGGATTTTGTAATAGTCCAGGCGCGCGCCGGCCTGTGCCAGGATACTGGTATGGGTATTGGTGAAATATTCCGAATCCGGGAAGCCGGCATAAGTCTCGATGATGCTGGCGCCGGCCTGGCGGCCCAATGCGATCAGGTTACGTGGATGCGACATTGGTGAGGGTTGGGACGGTTGGGTTTCATCCTCCCGGCCGCCCAGGTGGATGATATGTACCGGCGCCGGGATTTCCATCCCGTCCGGTACGTGGACCAGGACACCGTCGTTGAGGAATGCCGTGTTCAGGGCGGTAAACGCGTGCCCGATATCCTCGTTGCCGAAATATCGCTCCAGCAATTCGGCATTCCCGTCCCCGTCAGATTGTAATGCGCGCACGGTTGCCCCGGACGGCAGGTCCGGGGTACGCGACAGTTCGGCGGAAAAGCTGCCGTTTATGAACACCAGTTCGTGGCAGTCAAGCCGGGAGAAACGCAGCTTCTCCACCAGCGCATCATCGATGTCAGCAGCGGGGAGTTCCCCTAGCGTGAATTTTCTCCTGGTAATGGGCGAGACATCGGTGTATTTCCACTGTTCCGTCCTGCGCGTGGGGAAACCGTGGGTTTTCAGGTAGTCCAAGGCATCGGAACGGCGCTGCACCGGCCATGAGGCCGCCAGGGTATCCCGGAACCGGTCGTACTCCGCGAGATAGTGGCTGACGGCTGCCTCGCTCATGCGGCTTTGGCTCCCTGTCTTACCCAGTCGTAGCCTTTTTCCTCAAGCTCGACGGCCAGGCCGCGGTCACCGGACCTGATAATCTTTCCGTCCGACAGCACATGCACGTAGTCGGGCGCGATGTAGTTCAGCAGGCGCTGGTAATGGGTGACCAGGACGATTGCGCGGGACTCGGCGCGCAGCGTATTAACGCCTTCGGCAACGGTTTTCAGCGCGTCGATATCCAGGCCCGAATCAGTTTCATCCAGGATAGCCAGGCGCGGCTCCAGTACCGCCATCTGAAAAATTTCGTTGCGTTTCTTTTCGCCGCCCGAAAAGCCCTCGTTAACGGACCGGTTCAGCAGGCTCTCGTCCATCTTCACCAGTTGCATTCTTTGCCGGACTACCTGCAGGAATTCAACTGCGTCCAGGGGGGGCTGTCCCCGGTGCGCGCGGATCGCGTTCAGCGCGGCCTTGAGCAGGTAGATGTTGTTCACCCCGGGGATTTCCACAGGGTACTGGAACGCAAGGAAAATGCCTTCCCGGGCCCTTTCTTCCGGGGAGAGCTCAAACAGGTCGCGTCCTTCATATTCGACCGCGCCGCCCGTGACATCATAGCCGTCCTTTCCTGCCAGTATGTTTGCAAGGGTGCTTTTGCCCGAACCGTTGGGCCCCATGATGGCATGCACTTCCCCGGCGTTTACCGACAGGTTCAGGCCTTTCAAAATCTGTTTTTCCTCAACCCTGACCTGTAAATCTTTAATCGTTAACATTATCCGACTGCTCCCTCCAAGGTGATATTCAGTAGTTTCTGTGCCTCCACGGCGAATTCCATAGGCAGTTCCTTGAAGACATCCTTGCAGAAACCGTTCACGATCATGTTCACGGCGTCTTCCTCGTCAATCCCGCGCTGGCGGCAGTAGAACAACTGGTCGTCGCTGATTTTGGACGTGGTGGCCTCGTGTTCGACGATGGCGCCGGCGTTCCCGGTCTCGATATAGGGAAAGGTATGGGCGCCGCAGGTATCGCCCATCAACAGGGAATCACACTGTGTATAGTTGCGGGCGTTGTCCGCATTCTTGCTTATCTTGACCAGGCCGCGGTAGGCATTCTGCGCCTTGCCGGCGGAAATGCCCTTGGAGATAATGGTGCTGCGGGTGTTCTTGCCGAGATGAATCATCTTGGTGCCGGTATCGGCCTGCTGGTAATTGTTCGTGACCGCGACGGAGTAGAACTCGCCGCTGGAATTGTCGCCGCGCAGGATACAGCTCGGGTATTTCCAGGTAATCGCCGAGCCGGTTTCGACCTGGGTCCAGGAAATCCTGGAACCCGCGCCGCGGCAATCGCCGCGCTTGGTGACGAAGTTATAGATGCCGCCGACGCCGTTTTCATCGCCGGGGTACCAGTTCTGCACGGTCGAGTACTTGATCTCGGCGTTATCGAGTGCAACCAGTTCCACCACTGCCGCATGCAACTGGTTTTCATCGCGCATGGGCGCCGTGCAGCCTTCCAGGTAGCTCACGTAACTGCCTTCCTCGGCCACGATCAGGGTCCTTTCAAACTGTCCGGTATTGGCCGCGTTGATGCGGAAGTATGTGGACAGTTCCATCGGGCAGCGGGTATTTTTCGGAATGAAACAGAACGAACCATCGGTAAAAACCGCAGAGTTCAACGCGGCATAATAGTTGTCCGCAACCGGCACGACGCTGCCCAGGTATTCCCGTACCAGGTCGGGATGGTTTTGCACCGCCTCGGAAAATGAGCAGAAGACGACACCAGCGTCCGCCAGTTTCTCCTTGAACGTCGTCGCCACTGACACACTGTCGAATACCGCATCCACCGCGACGCCGGCCAGCATCTTCTGTTCGTGCAGCGGAATGCCGAGCTTCTCGTAGGTTTCCAGCAGTTTCGGATCCACTTCATCCAGGCTCTTGGGGCCATCCTCCTTTGCTTTCGGGGCCGAGTAATAGGATATGGCCTGATAGTCGATGGTCGGGTAATGCACGTGCGCCCAGCCCGGTTCAGTCATGCGGGTCCAGTGCCGGAACGCGTCGAGACGCCATTCCAGCAACCACTCGGGTTCCTCCTTCTTGGCGGATATCAGCGCTATCACGTCCTCGTTGAGGCCGGGGGCGACGGTATCCGTGTCGATGTCCGTGACGAAACCGTGTTCGTATTCCTTGTGTACCAGTTCTTCGACTTTTGCCGTTTCGTCAGTCATGGCCTACTCTTGATCTGTCTGTTCATCGGAGATGTTGAAGCTCTCCCCGCAGCCGCAGGTCTGGCTTACGTTAGGGTTGTGGAAGCGGAAGCCCTCGTTCAGCCCTTCCCTGACGAAATCCAGTTCCGTCCCGGCGAGGTAACGCAGGCTCTGCTCGTCGATCACGACGGTGACGCCGTTCGTCTCAAATGCGGTATCGTGGTCATTGACGGCCTCTGCCGCCTCGATTACATACTGGTAACCGGAGCAACCCGTAGGCTTCACCCCGACCCGCAGGCCGACCCCTCCGCCATTTTTTTCCAGGTACCCCTTCACGTGCTCCGCGGCACGGTCGGTTAGTGCAATTTCATTGTTCGACATCTTTCACCTCGGTTCTTTATCCGGTCACAATTGAAACATGACGTGATCCTGCCTGGCGGATACCTGTTTCACCGAACGCCGCTCAACCAGGTCCGACAGGCTGATAGCGCTCAGAAAGTCTGTAATATGCAGGCTCAGGTCTTCCCACAGGTCGTGGGTCAGGCAGCGCTCGTCCGCCTGGCAGTTCTGATTGCCGCCGCAACGGGTAGCATCAACCTGTTCATCAACGGCGCGAATCACATCCGCCACGGAAATGTCGGAACCCGGCAATTGCAGGCGGTACCCTCCGCCGGGCCCCCTGGCGCTGGCGATTAGACCGTCTTTACGCAAACGAAGGAACAACTGCTCCAGGTAGGACAATGATATCCCCTGGCGCCTGGCTATGTCCGTCAGGCTGACCGGCCCGAGATCTTCATGCAGGGCCAGGTCCAGCATCGCGGTCACGGCGTATCGGCCTTTGGTTGTCAAACGCATAACAGGTGTCCTGCAGGTTAGGGGAGGCGTATGCTTACATACCTGACTAATTTAGTCAAGTATTTTTTCCGACTAAAACAGTCGGGTATTCGTGATGATGTAACTGTGTGAGATACGGGGTCAGGTCTGTCCCTTTTGTATATTCCTCATCAACCGTTCCAGGCGCAACTGGGGCAGGACCCACTCCGGGGATAACTCTATGGCCCGGCGGTAGTCAGCCTCGGCGTTGTCGAATTCCTTGTTGTTTTCATAAGCCATGGCGCGGTTGAAATGGGCAATGTGGTCTTTCGTCAGAGTCAGTTCAATGGCAGTGGTGTACTGCTGTATGGCTACGTCGAACTTCTTGCTGAGCAGGTAAAGATTACCCAGGTTTACATAGACCTCACCAGTTTCCGGCCCCAGGTCTATCGCGGTCCGGTAGTCTTTAAGCGCTTTCTGATAGTCCTCCATGGCGCCGTACAGGATGCCGCGATTGACGTATGTGGCAAGCAAATCCTTGCGGGTCAGCCGCCCATGGAGGATCGCCTGGTTGCATTCCTCTATATCCGCATCGGATGCCGAGTTCAACTGGATCGCCAGGGTGGAAGACATGTAACAGTTCCGGGCGTATGACCCCCCGCCGATGACGGTCATTGACTGGGTATAAGCGGTTATGGGTAAAACAATAAGAATGGGCAGCAATACCCGAAAAAGAAACCGAAGTAAGATCATTCGTAGCACCTTTTGGACAATTCCTTTCTTTACCAGTATAGACTAATAGACCAATTCTGCCATCATATAGTTTCATACCGCATCCAAATTAATTGACAGGAAACCGGGGAGGAAAAACCAATGATAGACCTGTATTACTGGCCGACCCCCAACGGCTGGAAAATCTCCATCATGCTGGAAGAGTGCGGACTTGAATACCGGCTGGTCCCCGTGGACATAGGGCGGGGAGACCAGTTCAAGCCGGAATTTCTGGCAATCAGCCCCAACAACCGCATGCCTGCCATCGTTGACCATGACGTGGAAGGGGAACCGGTTTCCGTGTTCGAGTCTGGCGCCATACTGATGTACCTTGCGGAAAAGACCGGGCGGTTCATGCCGGTGGAACCGCGCGCCAGGATAGAGGTTGTGCAATGGGTATTCTGGCAGGTAGGCGGCCTGGGACCCATGGCGGGCCAACTTGGCCACTTTACCAATTACGCCCCGGAGAAAATCGGGTACGCCCTGAATCGGTATGGTGATGAATACAACCGTTTACTGGGAGTCATCGACAAGCAACTGGCGGGAAAGGACTACCTGTGCGGCGACTATTCCATTGCCGACATGGCCTCCTGGCCCTGGGTCGTGGTACATGAGCGGATAAACCAGAGCCTGGACGAATTTCCGGGCGTCCAGGCCTGGGATGAGCGGATGAAGGCCAGGCCGGCAGTATCCGCCGGCAAGGACCTTGGCAAGGAACTGCGCCGCCCGCTGGAGAAGGACGATGAAGCTCGCCAAATAATGTTTGGCCAAACTGCAGCGTCGGTGGCCAAAGTATCTGCACATTGAATTAAACAAAAACGGAGCCGACATGAACCAGGAAAAACAACCCTCACCCGAACTTTTCCTCAATGCCGTCATGGCCTATCGTGATTCCGCAGCAGTGAAAGGCGCTGTGGACCTGGGCGTATTTACGGCCATCGCGCAAGGTATGAACACGGCAGAGTCCCTGGCCGGGCATTGCCAGGCCGATAAGCGCGGCATGCGCATCCTGTGTGATTACCTCTGCGTGATGGGCCTGCTGGAGAAATCCGGTTCGACCTATTCACTGACGGGAGACTCGGCAGTCTTCCTGGACCGGGATTCCCCCGCGTACATGGGAGATGTCGTTAATTTCCTGCTCGATCCGTTTTTCATCAGGGATATCGGCGATGTTGCCAGGGCGGTGCGGAAAGGCGGCGTGGCAACCTCGGCGGAAGGTTCCGACGTGCCCGGCCATCCCATGTGGGTGACGTTCGCCCGGTCCATGACCGGGCTGAGTCGCATGCCGGCAGGTTTGCTGGCCGATGTCGTTTGTGCCGATCTCGCAGGCAGTGACGCCGCGGGACAGGTGAAGGTGCTGGATATTGCGGCAGGTTCCGGTATTTTCGGCATTGCCCTGGCGCAGAAACATCCACAGGTTGGGATCACCGCGGTGGACTGGCCCAACGTACTGGAGGTGGCCCTGGAAAACGCGCAAGAGGCCGGCCTCGGACAACGTTACAGCACCATACCTGGCAGCGCCTTCGAGGTGGAGACCGGAACCGGTTACCGGGTGATCCTGCTGTGCAATTTCCTGCACCACTTCGATGGGGCTACCTGCTCGAAGTTCCTGGCGTGCATGAAGGATGCCCTGGCCGCCGACGGTAAAATATACACAGTGGAATTCGTCCCGAATGAAGACCGCATATCCCCGCCCTTCGTCGCGGGGTTTGACCTGCACATGCTGCGCCAGACCCCTGCCGGTGACACCTATACTGCCGCTGAATACGAGGAAATTTTTGCCGCCGCCGGACTCGAGGTAACTGCAATGACCCCCTTGACCGGCACCGCGTACACGGTCATTGTCTCAGGCCACAAGCGATAGTGTCCGTCAAAGACGAGTTGTTGAAACTGGTGGAAACCGTAGCAGAGCAGGTTGAATTGCCTCCGGTTGAATGGGTATACATCCCGGAACCCGACCCCGGTCCGGGACGCCACACCGAATTCGGCATAGTGACGCTGCGGGACGGTTCCGCCGGTCTTTACTACGCCTGGCTGGGAGATTCGCAGAAAGGCATGGGCAGCCGCTATCAACCGGGTGAATTCAACGGCAGGCATCCTGTCGAACTTGCGCGCTACTGTGCCGGTGATGATGAGGCGGATTGCTCCCTGGGTCTGGCGGCCATCAACGCGATCACACGCCATGTTTTCCGAACAACTGGCTTTTCGCCCATGGACTCGCCGGATTCAATGGGAATACTGGACATTGCAGCGACCGACCACGTCGGCATGGTGGGCTATTTCC
>VYCZ01000316.1:10377-11572 GCA_009843675.1 Gammaproteobacteria bacterium
GTCATCGAGAAAAAACCGCAATTCCATAAAGCGCAGGAACATTTTTTGGTCAGCGCGGACATGCAAACCCTGGACGGTTGCAACAAGGTCATGATCACGGCATCCACCTTGTTGAACAATTCGATCGATGAGGTGCTTGAATACTCCCGCCGAGCGGAAAGAAGGGTCATGATCGGCCCCACGGCCGGCTTCTTCCCGGATTCCCTGTTTGCCCGCGGCATATCCGCCATCGGCGGTTCCGAGATCCGCTTCCCCGAACTAGCGCGGCAGCGGTTAAGCACAAACCAGGGCCTGGGCGAGAGCGCCCGAAAATTCCTTCTGACCGCGCGGGACTACCCCGGACTTATCCCGATGATGCGGAAATTATGACAACAAGCGGGCGGAATTCCCCTGAGATTTCAGTATGGAAACTGCTTTTTTGTCGAAAGAGACAAATTCCTCAGCACCTGCCCAGTTTCCCTCGTAGGCGATCACCCCATCGGCAAAATCACCACCAGCATCAAGAACCGACAGTCCCGCTTCGACAGCTGGTCTGTTCATGACTACGTTATCACTGCTCATAAGTCGATTCACTGCATCAGCTATGAGATCCGCAGAAATTCCGTAACCTCGCCGCAGCACCCATACGAACTCACAGAATACCGGCAATGGAATGGCGACAAGACTCGCTTCCTGTAAGGATTTTACTGCTTGTGCAGACTGTCCCGGATGGTCCTGAACGGCAGCTCTCACCAGCACATTGGTATCGACTGTAATTTTCAATTTTCTTCGGCCCAACCTTGCGCCGCGACTTCATTAATCTTGTCAATTGTCAGGGGTCGTGTGGCTTGTTGGGAAAGACAGCCGATAAAGTTTGATATCGTGCCGTCCTGCCTGGCCGCTTTAACTACAACCCTGCCTTCAGGTAATTTGTCGACCTCGACCTTCTGGCCGGGACCAACGCCCAAATGTTTTAACAGGCTTTGCTTGAGAGTAACCTGACCCTTGGTGGTGATCTTTAGTGTTGTCATCGTTCTGCCTACTCTGTACGGTAAATGATGTTATTTCTAATTGTAAGGAATAATTGCCTTACTATCAAGCGTTTTGTTGATGTGTCGCAGGGTTTATGACGCTATAGTGGGGTCAATTCACAGGGATGACCATTTGACGTACTGTCGTAAAATAGTCATGACCATTCTACGATAGTCCTTTATTT
>VYCZ01000014.1:0-5401 GCA_009843675.1 Gammaproteobacteria bacterium
GCGAAAATCTGCGTCATCTGCGGATAAATCAACTCAGTCCACAGGTCTTTCACGATAGCTGGTTTGTGCCGCTTCCTCGTCTTCGGGAGTATTGATTTCCAGGCCCGGTTCCGCTGCCGCCCGTTCCATGTGGATCCGGTAGCCGTGATACAGCGCCCGCAACTGTTCCAGCCGTTCGGTCTGTTCCAGTTCGCATACAGGCAACTCCGTGTAAATCTTCAGAAAATCGCAGGTATAGGCATAAATACCGATGTGCCGGCAGCCTTTATCCGGTGCATTCGAGGGGATGGCCGAACGGCTGAATAACAGGGCGTAACCCCGGGCGTCGACCACCACTTTTACGCAGTTGTGGTTGTTCATCTCCTGCGCCGACGTGATCGGCGCATACAGGCTGGCCATGGACGCGTCCCTGTTGCCCGCCAGGTTGCCAGCGACCTGGTCGATCAGGGCCGGGGGCAGCCCCAGTTCGTCTCCCTGCACATTGACGACGATACGGGAGCCGGGCAATTGCAGCAGACTCGCGGTCTCGGCTATGCGGTCCGTCCCTGAGCGGTGTGTGGGTGAGGTCATAACCACCCTGGCGCCAAACCCCCGCGCCGCGGTTTCTATCCGTTCATCGTCGGTGGCAATGACGACTTCCGCCGCCTTGCTGTTTACGGCTGCCTGGTACACATGTTGCAGCAATGGCCGGCCGCCGAATTCGATCAATGGTTTCCCCGGCAGGCGCTTTGCGGTAAACCTGGCGGGGATGACGACAATGAAATCCTGTGTCACTTTCTGTAGTGTTCCACTTCTTCCTGGCTCAGGGTACGGGCATCGCTTTCCAGCATGATGGGTATATCGTCGCGTATCGGATAGGCGAGCCGGGCCGAGAGCGAAACCAGTTCCTGTTTCGATTTGTCATAGATTAACGGGCCCTTGGTTACCGGGCACACCAGTATCTCCAGTAAATTCTTATCCATGTCTCACTTCCTCCAGCAGATCTTTGAGCTTGCGTTCAAACGTTTCGGACAATCCCACGTCCACCGGCATATACCAGGCATTATCAAGCCCGAAACGCCGGCACTTGACCGCGTCTTTTTCCGTCATCAGCACGGCGCCGGCGTCACCGAATTCCAGGTCGGAACGGCTGAAAGCATGATGGTCGGGAAACGCATGTTCCTCGATGTCGATACCGCTCCGTCGCAACATGGAAAAAAAACGTTCGGGATTGCCGATGGCGGCGACTGCATGCACGGTCTGCTTCCCGAACCCGGCCGGTTGCATTTCCCGCCTGCCGTCCAGGGATTTTACCGGCAGCGCGGTATATTCCATAAGAAATTCGTTCAGCGCAGCGCGGCCTCCGGCCACGACCAGGTCCACCGTGTCCAGGCGCGCAGCGGGCTCGCGTAACGGGCCGGCCGGCAGGCAGCGGCCATTACCGAAGCGGCGCACGCCGTCCACCACCACGATTTCCACATCCCTGGCGAGGGAGGTATGCTGCAGGCCGTCGTCGCTCAGCAGGATGTCGCATTGCGTCTGCCGCAAAAGAGCCTGCGCTGCTTCTACCCGGTCCGCCGCCACCGCTACCGGGCACCCGGTTCGCTGTGCGAGCAATACCGGTTCGTCGCCCACCAGGGCCGGATCACTGTCGGGCCCGACCCTCTGCACACGCGACTGCGCCGATCCCCCATATCCCCTGCTGACGATGCCCGGTTTATACGCCAGCGATTGCAGGTAACGGGCCAGCCAGATGACCAGCGGGGTTTTCCCGGTCCCGCCGGCTGTCAGGTTGCCCACAACGATGACCGGTACCGGAAGCCTGGTCACGGGCAGGATGCCGGCCGCATACATGAACCTGCGGCAGGCCAGCGCCGCCAGGTACAACCAGCTCAAAGGCGCCATCAACAGGGCCAACGGATGGTGACCGTACCAAAGGGTCTCGATACGGAACTGGAGCGGCATAAGATATGGGGTCACATTTGGTCCATTCGGATACTTCAATCTTCCTCGTCAAGCACCCGTGTCGCGAACGTGATATTCACCAGTCCCGACTGCCTGGCGGCATCCATGACCTTGATCACCGCCTGGTGGCTGACTGCAGCATCGGCCCGGATAACGACCGGTGCATCCGCCAACCTGTTCGCCTGTTGCGCCAGCGCCGCGCCGATCGTCGCGATTTGCGTGTCTGCCAGGGGTTCATCGCCGATATACACCTGTTCATTCGCATCGATGCTGACCAGGATGATGTCGTCCCGGGCCTCTACCTGCTCTTCCGAGGCTTCCGGCAGGGCGATCCTGATCTCCGACTCGCGTTCGAATGTCGTGGACACCATGAAGAAGATCAGCAGCAGGAACACCACGTCGATCAACGGGGTGATGTTGATGTCGGTCTCACTGTGGCGTTGTGAACGAAAATTCACTCCCTCTCCCCATGGATGACCTCGACCAGTTTCAGGGACTCCTGTTCCATGGTCACTACCAGTTCATCGACCCGGCCGCGGAAATAGCGGTAAAACATCAACGAAGGGATGGCCACGGTCAGGCCCACGGCCGTGGTGATCAGCGCTTCGGAAATCCCCTCGGCCAGGACGCCGGGATCACCGACTCCCTGTGTGGTTATCACGGCAAAGACCTTGATCATTCCGACAACCGTGCCCAGCAACCCCAGCAGGGGCGATATCGAGGCAATGGTGCCCAGGGTGTTCAGAAACCGTTCCAGGTCATGGGCCACGTGGCGCCCGACCTCCTCTATGCTTTCCTTCATCACTTCCCGGTCGCGCTTCCTGTTCATCAGGCCGGCGGCGAGGATTCTCCCCAGCGGCGAACTTCTCCTCAGCGTTTCGATATGCTGCTCGTCCAGGAAACCCGTCCTGTTCCACTCCCACACCGTTCTAACCAGGTCTTCCGGGATAATGCGCTTCTTCTGCAGCGACCAGAACCGTTCGCCTATGATCGCCAGTGAAATAACCGAGCACAGCAGCAACGGCCATATCAGAATTCCACCTGATTGGATTAATTCAAGCACGCAATTCTCCTGCTTACCTGTTTAAACATTCGAGTAAATCGGGTCAGGCCGTGTGCATTGTGCGACCTGACCCCATTTACTCCATTTACTCCCTTTTTTGTGAAGTATGCCAGAATCGGCGCTGTTTTTCCCTATGCTCAGTCACTGTTATTCCCGCTCCGGTTGTATCAATACGGATCGCGCCGCTGTCTGCCGTGCTCAACAGCCTGATGCCGTGATCCCGGTAGCGTGTGACGACATCCCGGTTGGGCAGCCCGAACCGGTTCCTGTAACCCACCGGGAAGACGGCGATCTCCGGGGAAACGGCCCTGATAAAATCCCCGGTTGAAGAAGTCCTGCTGCCGTGGTGGGGCGCCACCAGCACATCCGCCTTCAATCCCGCGCCGTGGCGCTGCAGCAGGCTCCGCTCGGCAACCCGCTCGATATCCCCGGGCAGCAGCAGCGTCGTGTTACGCGCCCGGACCTGCACTACGCATGAACGGTCGTTGGCGGACATCTCCACGCCTGCTACCGGGTGTAATACCCGGAACTCCACGCCGTCCCAGCGCCATACCTCCCCGTCCAGGCATTCCCGGACCTGCGGGTGCGGCACCATCCCGGGCACACTGCTGACGGCCCGGGAGACGGGGACTTCGCCCAGGACACCCTGCAAGCCGCCGATGTGATCGTTGTCGCCGTGGCTTTGCACCAGCATGTCGATCGCGCGCAGGCCCTTACTCCGCAGAAACGGCGCCACCACCGCGGCGCCGGTATTGAAACCGGAGGCATAAGCTGGTCCGGCGTCGTAGAGCAGGCTGTGATTCTGCGTGCGCACAACCACTGCAAGCCCCTGCCCCACGTCAAGCACGGTCATCGCGGCCTCGCCGTACGGCGGCCCAGCTTTGGCGGGAAAAAATAACGGGGCCAGCCAGATTACCCCCAGCCACCTGCTCGCGCTGCCGCGGGGCAGCAGCAGGATCATGACGCCGGCGCTGACCGCCACCAGGGTCAGAAGTCCGGGACGCGCGACCGGGAGCAACTGGAACTCCCATCCGACAAAAAATTCCAGGACCCACCAGAGTACGTGCAAGGACGCCAGGGCAAGCTCCAGCAACAGGTCCACCTGGATGAACAACAGCAGGCACCCGCCAAACACCAGGGGTATGAGGATGAAACTGACCCAGGGCACCGCGAACAGGTTCGCGAACAGGCTTAAGACCGGTATCTGCTGGTAGTAAAGCGCCAGCGCCGGCGTCAGGCCCAGGGTGACGATGTACTGCACCCTGCCCCATTCCCACAACCGGCGCCGATGCAGGTGAACCCGGTAGCCGATACCGAAAAATATCACCGCCACGGCGCCGAATGACAACCAGAAACTCGCGGCCATGGGCGCGAGCGGATCCAGTGCCAGCACCGCGATCAGCGCCATCCCCAGTACGTCGCCCGATGGGACCGTGCGGTCGTACAGCTTCATGCCGAAATACACCCAGACCATGACCAGGGCGCGTTGAGTAGGGAGTGAAAACCCCGCCAGCAGCGCATACGCCAGGGCCGCCAGCATGGCGCTCGCTGCTGCGGCCCTGATGGGAGGAAGCCTGCCGGGAGGGCCGGGCAAAAATATCTGCAGCACGCCCCAGGCCTTCAGCATCAGCAGGTAGGCCAGGCTGGCCACCAAGCCGATATGCAGGCCGGAAATGGCGATCAGGTGATTGGTGCCGGTAACGGTCAGCGCTTCCCATTGCGTATCGCTAAGGCCGCTCCGGTCGCCGATCGCCAGCGCCGGGATCAGCGCGCCGAGCGGGTCCGAAGGCAGCGCCGCGCGGATTTTTTCCCTCAGGGCAAAGCGCAGGGAATTGGGGTTGAACCTGCCAGCAGGCCGCAACCGGGCATTGTCCTTGCCGTCCACCACGTACCCGGTCGCGCGCAACCGGTTCTGAAACAGCCATGACTCGTAGTCGAAGCCGCCGGGGTTCATGTATCCGTGGGGCCGTTTCAGCCTTATCTTCAGCTTCCACTTCTCACCGGGCTGCAACGACTGGCGCCCCTTGTACCAGCTCAGCCGCACCTTGCCGGGACTGGACAGGACCGGGTGGCCGTATTGTTGAAGTCCATCGATGCGGAAATTGAAGCGGATCGATTCCCCCCTCGTCTCGGGCAACGAGACGACCACGCCTGTCGCGTCCAGCGACTTGCCTTCGTCACGGGGCAACAACTCCTGCTGCAACAGCAGGTGGGCATTCAGCAGGGTCCAGAGAAAACCGCCCAGCGCCCAGCAGGGGTAGCGGCAGCAACGATATCTCCAGCCCAGCCAGACAACCGGCGGCAAGGCACAGGCAAACCAGCTGGAAGACAGTCCGGGCAGGCGGCGACAGGGAATGACGCCGAACAGGAACAACACTGCATAGAAGAACAAAA
>VYCZ01000014.1:5411-11510 GCA_009843675.1 Gammaproteobacteria bacterium
ACATAATACGATCCCTGTTTTGATTTTCAGTTATTCAGTATCCTGTAATATCCGGGGTCAGAGTAAGTGTCGTCAGAATTTTTACTCTGACCCCATAATTTCGAAGAATTTTTACCCTGACCCCAGCTATCCCCTACTTTATATTCAGCTTCCCGTCACTCAATTCATAAACCCGGTCCAGCCTGTCCAGCAGGCGGGTATTGTGGGTAACCATGACCAGGCTGATGCCGTGCGCCCTGTTTAACTCCAGCATGACCGAAAACACCCGGGCCGCGGTCTGCTCATCCAGGTTGCCGGTGGGTTCGTCCGCCAGGACACAACGGGGCCGGGTCACCAGCGCCCGGGCGATGGCCGCGCGCTGCCTCTCGCCGCCGGACAATTCTCCCGGCTTGTGCCGCAGGCGCTGTTCCAGTCCTACTTCCGCCAGCATGTCTGCGGCGGCATCCCGGGCCGTTTGCGGAGCCTCACCCCTGACCAGCAACGGCAGGGCCACGTTCTCCAGGGCGGTAAACTCCGGCAGCAGGTGATGGAACTGGTACACGAAACCCAGTTTCTGATTACGCAATACCCCGGTTTCCGTTTCCGACAGCGACGCCAGGGAGACACCGTCCACCGTCACTTCCCCGGCGCTGGGTTTATCCAGCCCGCCCAGCAGGTGCAGCAGGGTGCTCTTGCCCGACCCCGACGAACCGGCGATCCCGATGCAGGCCCCGGCCTGCACCTCCAGGTCAACGCCTTTCAATACCTCCACGTGCAGGTCTCCCTCGCTGAAGGTCTTGCGCAGGCCCGAGCAGGCCAATGTAACCGGGTTACTCATGGCGCAACGCCTCCGCCGGCTGTGTCCGCGCCGCCCGCCAGGCCGGGTACAAGGTCGCCAGGAGCGCGCATGCGAAGGCCGCCACGGCGATCACGAAAATGTCCGGCCAGTATAAATCAGAAGGCAGTTCACTGACGAAATACACCTCCGGCGACAGGAATTTCACCTGCAGGTAACGTTCCACTGCGGCTGCCATGGTGTCGATATTGGCCGCCAGGCCTATGCCGCCGGCAACGCCGAGGATAATGCCGGCGCTGCCCAGCGCCGCGCCCTGTATGATAAATATCTTCATGATGTCCTTCGGCGCTGCGCCCAGGGTGCGCAGCACGGCGATGTCCGCCTGTTTATCCGTCACCATCATCATCAGGGTCGAGATGATGTTGAAAGCCGCTACGGCAACGATCAGGACCAGTATGACGAACATCATCTTTTTTGTCATCCGGATGGAGTGGAAATAATTCACGTGCCTCTGGGTCCAGTCGAGCACACCGTAGCGTCCCGGCACGTCCCGGAACGCCTCCCGGCTGATCCGGGGCGCCTGCATCACGTCACTGGTCTTCAGGCGCAGGCCGGTAGGGTTGCCCGTACGGAAAAACCGGGCCGCATCGTCCAGGTGGATGAACACCATGGCGCTGTCGAATTCATACATGTCCGTGTCGTACACCCCCACCACGGTAAAGCGTTTGAGCCTGGGCAGGATGCCCGCCGGCGTTATTCTTGCCGAGGGCGAGACCAGGGTTACCCTGTCTCCCGGCTGCGTCCGCAACAGGTCCATGAGGTCGGCGCCCAGGATGATCCCGAATTCTCCCGGCGCCAGCGCATCCAGTCCCCCGGCAACTATTTTTTCGGGCAAAAATGACACCTGCGGCTCTGCTTCCGGCAGGATACCGCGCGCCACCACGCCCTTGACCTGCCGGCCGAAGGTCACCATGCCCTCGGATTCCACGTATGGGGCCACGCTGCTGACGCCCGGATGCAGTTGTGCCCGGTCCGCGACATCCTTCCAGTCCCGAAGCGAATCACCGTAACCGATGATGGTGGCTTCAGCTTCCATGCCGACCAGGTGCTCGGTGAGGACTCTCTCAAAACCGTTGACCACGGACAGCACCGTGATCAGCACGATGACTCCCAGGGCAATGCTCAGCGCCGAGATCAACGAGATGAACGAGATGAACCGGTTGCGGCGTTTGGACATGACGTAGCGCAAGCCGATAAGGAACCGGTAGGAGCCGAACGGATTATTCATATCTCAATACCGTTGCCGGCCGTACCTGCGCCGCGCGCCAGGCCGGATAAATCGTGCCTGCCACTGCCAGCAGGAACGCCAGCGCCGCGGTGACGGCCACGTCCTGCCAGCGCAGGTCTGAAGGCAGTTCGCTTATGTAATACACATCCGGCGACATGAACCTGACGTTCAGGAACTCTTCCATGGCGGTGATGATGGGGTTGATATTTTCGGCCAGCCACACCCCGCCCAGCACGCCCAGGACGATGCCGGCCAGGCCGATCACAGTGCCCTGGATGATAAAAATCTTCATGATGCTGCGCGAACCCGCGCCCAGGGTGCGTAATACGGCGATATCGCCCTGCTTGTCCGTGACCACCATCATCAGGGTCGCTATCACGTTGAACGCCGCCACCGCGATGATCAGCATAAGGATAACCGCCATCACCCGTTTCTCCGTCTTTAACGCGCGGAAAAAAACCGCGTGCCGGGTTGTCCAGTCTATAACCTCATATTGTCCCGGCAGCGCATGCACGGCCTCCCTGCCGGTACGGGGCGCCTGCATCACGTCGGCGGTCTTCAGCCTCAGCCCCGCAGGTCCCGACTGGTTAAACAACAGCAACGCATCGTCCAGGTGGACCAGGGCCAGGCCGCTGTCGAACTCGTGCATGCCTGCGCTGAAGATGCCGGTAACGGTGAATCGTTTCAGCCGGGGCAGGAAGCCCGCGACTCCCGCGCCGGGCTGGGGCGCCACCAGGGTGACCGTATCACCGGACACGACTTTCAGGTTCCGGGCTGCTTCAGACCCGATTAACATGCCGAATTCACCGGATGTCAGCCCGGAGAATTCACCCGTCTCCATTTTTTCCGCGACCAGGGACACCGTTTTTTCCGCTTCCGGTTCAATACCGCGCAATACCACCCCGTGTACCCGGTGTTCATGGACCAGCATCCCTTCAGTACGGAAATAAGGCGCCACGCCGACTATCCCCTTTTCCCGGTTCAGGATTTCGGCCGCGGCGCGCCAGTCCCCGATGGCGCCGTCTTCATGGAGCACGTCGGCATGGGAGGCCATTGCCAGGATACGGCCGGTAAGCTCCTGCTGGAACCCGTTCATCACCGAGAGGACGGTAATCAGGGCCAGCACGCCGACGGCAATCCCCAGCATCGACACCAGGGATATGAACGAAATGAAATGATTGCGCCGCTTGGCCCGGACGTACCGCAGGCCGATAAATGCTTCGAACGGGTTGAACATCAGGCCAGTATACATTTATCAGGGGTTAGTGGTTAAAGGGAAACAAACTATAATGCATAAACATGAAAATCCTTGCGCTTGATACGGCTACGGAGGCTTGTTCCGCGGCGCTGCTCTGCGACGGCAGCGTTTATGAACGGCACGACATCGCGCCGCGCCGCCATGCGGAGTTGATCCTGCCCATGGTGGACGGGGTCCTGGCGCAGGCCGGGCTCGGTCTGAACGACCTTGACGCTATTGCTTTCGGCAGGGGTCCGGGCGCATTCACCGGCGTACGCATCGCGGCCGGAGTGACACAGGGCCTTGCCCTGGGCGCCGGCCTGCCGGTGATACCGATCTCCTCACTGGCCGCGCTAGCGCAACCGGCGCTCGGCAATGCTGCTGTCATTCTGCCCGCGATAGACGCGAGGATGGGGGAAATATACTGGGCGACCTGCGAATCGGGGCTGGACGGCCTGGCGAATCATGCATCAGAGGAGCAGGTAACGCCGCCTGATGCGGTACAGGTCCCCGCCGGCAAACGGGTCTTCGGCGTCGGCAGCGGCTGGGGAACCTATGGGGAGCGTCTTCGGCGCATCCTTGACAAGCAAATCATCGGCGCTGACCCGGATCGATTCCCCCTGGCGAAGGACATGCTGCCGCTGGCAGTAAGAGAATATAATAAAGGGCGTTGCGCCAGCGCGGAACAGGCGTTACCCGTGTACCTGAGAGATAACGTAGTGAAGCAGGGATAGTTGGGGTCAGAGTAATTTCGCTTAAAGCTCCTTGATGAACTCCTGGTAGGTGTCCTCGTCCATGAACTGGTCCAGTTCGCCCACGTCGTCCGGCGCCAGTTTGAAAAACCAGCCGCTGTCGGTCGGGTCGAGATTTACCGCCTCCGGTTTATCCGCCAGAGCGTCATTCACTGCAAGGACTTCGCCGCCGATGGCCGTTTTGATTTCACCCGCGGCCTTCACGGACTCGATGACCGCCGCCTCACTGCCGGTACTCAGCATGTCACCGACGTTGGGCAACTCGATATAAACAATATCGCCAAGCTGGTCCTGGGCATAATCAGTGATCCCGATGGTGACCGTTCCGTCATCTTCCAGGCGCAACCACTCGTGGTCCTCGGTAAATCTAATACTACTCATTTCCGGCAAATCTCCTAAGGAAGTTCCGAGTTAATCAGAGGTTCATTAAGTATAACACCGGATATCCGGGGTCAGAGTAAGAAATTCGTCAGAATTTTTACTCTGACCCCTGCATTGGGCGAGACCCCGGATAGTCGGGGTCAGAGTAAAATTTCTGCGAAATTCTTACTCTGACCCCAGGTTTCCGATATTCACAACCAATGAACCTGTGTACGTATGGCGCCGTCTGCAGCCAGGTTCAGGGTCCGGTAAGCAGGCGGCTTGTCGTCAGTGCCGGCCCGCTCCGCTCGCGGCAGGAACTGTACGCAGGTTGACGGCGAACCGAGCAGCAGCACCCCGTTCCGGGTCATGGAGAATTCCTGGTGAATATGGCCCCAGAGAATGCCCCTGACGTTATTGTGCTGGTCCAGTACCTGAAATAATTCCTCGCCGTTTTCCAGCGCCATGGAATCCATCCAGGGACTGCGGATACTGACGGGATGGTGATGCAGGCAGACCAGGACATGCCTGCCGCGCGAACGTTCCAGGGCGGCATCGAGACGGGACAACTCGGCAGCGGACAGGCAGCCGCCGTCGGTACCCGGCTTATGGGTATTGAGCAGGATTATCGACCAGGTCCCGCCGGTGAGAAAGTTCGCGGTACTGGTGTTTCCGCTGTTCAACAGGCGCTCCATCAACTCCGGATCGTCGTGATTCCCGGCCAGGCAATATACCGGGAGTTCAAGCCGGCGCATGATACCGGCCAGTTTTTCATATACCTCTACGGAGGGGTCGCTGGCCAGGTCACCCGTCAGCAGGGCGAGGTCGAGGTCTTCATGACGATTTACCGCGTCGATGACCTCCAGCAAGGTGCCGGTCGTGTTGACGCCGGCGAGCAGTTCGCCGGCTTCGGCGGAGATGTGCGTATCCGTCAGTTGCACCAGGTTGATCTCTTCCGGGTGCTGACAACGAAGTTCAATATGCTGTAGCATGTTTCTATTATAGATTCCCCGGAAAGAATGATGTCCAGCAGTTCAATCAATTTAACTGACCAGGTCTACGACTATTACCTCTCCGTAACGCTACGGGAGGATGAAGTGATGCGCCGCTGCCGCGAGGAAACGGCGCGGCATGAATGGGCCGGCATGCAGATTTCCCCCGAGCAGGGACAGTTCATGACCCTGTTGGTAAAGCTGCTGGATGCCAGGAAGATCATCGAACTCGGCGTGTTCACCGGGTACAGCAGCCTGTGCATGGCCCGGGCCTTGCCCCCGGGAGGCAAACTCATTGCCTGCGACGTAAAGAAGGAATACACCGACAAGGCACAGGAATACTGGCAGGCGGCTGGTGTCGCGGACAGGATTGAACTACGCCTGGCCCCGGCCCTGGACACCCTGGCCGACCTGCTGCGGGCCGGTGAGGCAGGCAGTTTCGATTTCATATTCGTCGATGCGATCAAGGAAGAATACTCCGATTACTACCCATTGAACTACCGCTTGCTGCGCAGCGGCGGCCTGATGGCCATAGACAACGTGCTTTGGGGCGGCAGCGTAGCAAACCCGGACAACCAGAAGGCCGAAACCAACGCCATCCGCGCCTTCAACAAGATGGTGCACGAGGACGACAGGGTGGATATGTGCATGCTCCCGGTCGGCGACGGCCTCACCCCGATCAGGAAACGCTGAGC
>VYCZ01000124.1:0-5470 GCA_009843675.1 Gammaproteobacteria bacterium
GTTGGTGTAATCAACGGTCGCATATAACTCGATATCATCCGTCGCTTCCAGCAGGAATGAACCCCGCGCCGACTGCCGGTCCTCATCGCCCAGCCTGTCGCCTACCGCAATGCGGTCCACGAAACCGTTCCTGTTCTTGCTGGAGATCGCGAACTTGGCGCCGAACCTGTCCGTGACGGGCACATCCAGGGAACCCTTGAAATCAGTCCTCTCGAACTCACCGAAGGTGGCTTCGACCATGCCTCCAAACTCCTTGGCAGGCCGCTTGGTAGTGATATTGATGGCGCCGCCGATGGTGTTGCGGCCAAACAGCGTGCCCTGGGAGCCGCGTAGGATTTCTATACGCTCGATATCCACCACGTCCAGCACGCCGCCTACTGCGCGGGAAGAATAAACACCATCGATATAAGTGCCGACTCCGGGGTCCGTGGTCAGACCGAAATCAAGCTGCCCAACCCCGCGGATGAACACCGCCGCGCCGTTGGACAGTCCGCTGATCGGCGCGGTGGTATCGAAAATCACGTTGGGGGTGAAATCCGCCAGCTTCGATATGTCGTTGATCATTCGCCCTTCCAGGGCTTCTTCCGTGAACGCGGTGATCGCAATGGGCGTGTCCTGCAGGTTCTCCTCGCGCTTCTGCGCGGTGACTACGATCTCCTCTATCTGCGCGTGACTGATTGCCGATAAGCCAAGGCTGACGATTACAGCACCCTGAAGGAATATATTGAATAGACGTTTCATAAGTTCACCCCCCGGAATTTCCGGTACGGACGTCCCTGCGCCGACTGTCGGGACATGATGAGTACCCGGCTTGCAGGCAAAAGTATGGAACTATTCAGCCGGCCGTACTTGGTCGAAACGGAAGCAAAACTTGGCTGTAGCGGAAGTGGATTTTCAGACACGCCTCACATCCGGTTACAATCAGATTTCTTGAAGTTAAACGGTATAATCAACTCATGGCGAAGTACGGTGATATAGGCAAGGCGAGGCAGACCAGCCGGCAGGCGCGGCGCGTGTATGAATTTGTCCGTCCTGCCGAGATCGATTCCGGGGAGATAGCCCATTTCCCGGTGATCATCGCGGGCGGCGGTCCCATTGGCCTGGCCAGCGCCATTGACCTGGCCCGCTACGGTATCCGGTCCGTGGTGCTGGAGAAATACAATACCGTGAGTGACGGTTCGCGCGCCATCTGCTGGGCTAAACGCACGCTGGAGATCCTGGATCGCATCGGCACCAGCGGGCGCATGATGGAAAAAGGCGTGGTGTGGAACCAGGGCTGGGTCTATTTCGGCGAGGAAACCGAACCCATCTACAAGTTCGACCTGTTGCCGGACAAGCAGCAGAAATTCCCCGCGTTCATCAACCTGCAGCAGTTTTACGCGGAAGAGTACCTGATCGACCTGTTTCCGCAGTATCCGCAGACCGATATCCGCTGGCAAAACGAGGTAACCGGAGTCGACACCGGCGCCGACAGCGTCATCGTAACAGTGCGCACCCCCGCGGGGGAATACCGGCTCAGTTGCGATTACCTGATCGCCGCGGACGGGCACCGCAGCCCGGTACGGGAGGCCCTGGGCCTGGATTTCGTGGGCCGGGTGTTCGAGGACAACTTCCTGATTGCCGACGTACGCATGAAGGCGGACTTCCCTGCGATCCGGCGCTTCTGGTTCGACCCGCCGTTCAACCCCGGACAGACCTCGCTGATCCACAAGCAGGCCGACGACGTCTGGCGCATCGATTTCCAGATGGGCTGGGACATAGACCGCGACGAGGTGATGAAGGAAGAGAATATAGACGCAAAAATCAGGGCTTTTCTCGGTTCCGACCTCGAGTTCGAGTACGAGTGGGTGAGCCTGTACACCTTCAAGTGCTGCCGCATGGAGAAATTCGTCCATGGCCGCACCATTTTCGCCGGCGATTCCGCCCATCTTGTGTCGCCGTTCGGGGCGCGCGGGGCGAACGGCGGATTGCAGGACGTAGACAATCTGGCCTGGAAACTCCACCTGGTCCTGACCGGCGCAGCCCCGCGCGGCCTGATCGACAGCTACGACGATGAGCGCATCCTGGGCGCGGAGGAAAACGTGATGAACTCATCGCGCAGCACGGACTTCATGACCCCGAAAAGCGAGGTGAGCCTCGCGTTCCGCAACGCCACCCTGGAACTGGCCAAGGATTTCGAGTTTGCCCGCAGGTTCGTCAATCCGGGGCGCCTGTCAATGCCCAGCGTCCTTGATGGTTCGCCCCTGAACACTCCTGATGAGGATGAATTCAGCGACAGGCAGCGGCCCGGCGCGCCCTGCCTGGACGCCCCGGTCAGCGTCAACGGCAGGGATGCCTGGTTCCTGAACCAGTTGGGCGACCGGTTTATCGGCATCTATTTCAGCAAGGACGGCAACACGCCGGCGGGACTCGATGCAGTCGGTTCAGAGCAAATCCCGGTCGATACCCTGATCGTGACTGAGGCAGAGAACGGCGGCGATCATATCGTGGACAAAAACGGCCTGCTGCACCGGCACTACGACGCCCGCCCGGGTACCTATTACCTGGTACGGCCGGATCAACACGTCGCCGGCCGCTGGCGCGAGTTCAACGGGGACAAGGTATCGAAGGCGCTGGCCCGGGCAACCGGCCTATAGCAGCGCTGCTTCCAGCGCCACTTCTATCATCTGGTCCAGGCTGGATTGCCGCACTTCCACCGACAGCCCGGTCACCGCGCGGGCATCGTCGGTGACGGTACACAGGGCAACCGCCCTGGCACCGTATTCGGCGGCGACTCCGTAAATGCCGGCTACCTCCATCTCCACCACCGGGACGTTCAATCTTTCCATCACGTCCCACATCTCCTTGCCCGGCGGCGGGAAAAACAGGTCCGAGGAGAACACGTTTCCAACGTGGAAGCGGACACCTTGCGCCCTCGCCGCGCTGACGACGTTCTGCAGCAGGTCGTAATCGGCCAGGGCGGCGAAGTCGAAGCCGTTGAACCGGACCCGGTTCACATTGGAGTCAGTGGACGCGCCCATGGCGATGACGATATCCCGCATCCTGACCGAGTCCGAGATCGTCCCGCAACTGCCGACCCGGATGATGCGCTTCACGCTGAATTCGGTGATCAGTTCGGTGCAGTACACGCAGGCCGAGGGGATGCCGATGCCGTGAGCTACCACGGAGATCCTCATGCCCTTGTACGAGCCGGTAAAACCCAGCATGTTGCGCACGTCGGACACCTGGCGGGCATCAGTGAGATATTTTTCGGCAATGTATTTCGCCCGTAGCGGATCGCCGGGCATGAGCACCGTTTCGGCGAAATCACCCGGCGCGGCGTTGAAAATGCTTGCGGTCATGTTCCTGGTTCGTTATTTTCGGTATTATCACTTCCAGGGTAAATGTTACTACAAAGGTAGAGTTCGGGTACCTGAATTGTGTAATTCCAGATTCTTCATATTAACGTCCTTGTTGCCGGGCCTGCTGCTGTCCGCCAACCTGGTCCTTGCCGCTGCTGATCCGGAGGAACTGGCCAGAGCCGCGGAACAGGGCGATGCCGGGGCGCAGTTTCTGCTTGGCAGCCGCTACGACCACGGGCAGGGCGTGACTGAGGATGACGAGCAGGCCGTGCGCTGGTATCACCTGGCGGCGCAGCAGGGGCACGCGTCCGCTCAGTACTACCTGGGATACAAATTTGCGCAGGGGGAAGGAGTGGCCAGGGATACCGGCGAGGCCGTCCGCTGGCTGCGCGAGGCCGCCGGTCAGGGTCATGCCGCCGCGCAGTACCGGCTCGGCGCCATGTACTTCAATGATGGAGAAGCGCCCGTAGACAAGGCCGAAGCCGCGCGCTGGTTCCGCGCAGCCGCCGAACAGGGACATGCCGGGGCGCAGGAGCGGTTACGCGAGCACCAGGAAACTCATAAGCCTGCAGGTAACTTGCCGGACGAAGGATCTGCGGAAACCGGGACAGTGGGTGTTGCCGGATCATTTGCGTCACAGGTACAGATCTGTGAGACGCCGGACCCCGCGGTACCCTCCTCCGCATTCACCCTGGCAAAATCGGCGCCCGGTGAGGACGGCGATTACCACGTGAACTACGGTTGCAAACAGGCTTGCGCCGACTGGCGTGAATGCCTGGTGCCTGCATATAAAGACGACGGCATGCAGTTGTTGACGCAGGGACGTAACCCGGACCAGCCCAAACTGGCGCTCGCCTACGTGGTCGATGGCATGGCCGGCCACCTGGCGCTCACGCCGGACGGCGGCAAGACGGTGCTGTTGCACTCGGGCGCCGGCGGCACCGACTACCGTTATACCGAACCGGCCCTGGACCTGGAGAGGCGGTTGTCTGTTCGTACCGTCATGGTGCGCTGGGAAAAAGGGTTTACCGCGCCGGATTTCGCCCCGCCATTCCGCGGCCGCATTAACTGGGGCTGGTACTCCCGCACCGGTGATGAAGCCACCAACGTGTACGAGTTGAACAAGCGCGTTGCCGCGGTCATTGCCTGGGTGCACGAAAACCTGGCAGGGGACGGGGCGTTTGCGACGGCCGGTTGCAGCATGGGCAGCAATGCAACTTTTCTGGCGAGACTCTGGCACGGGCTGGATCCGATTATCGATTATCAACTGCTCGTAGGCGGCCCGAATAACTGGGATTTCAATGCCCATTGCAGCCGGCGCCAATACACCCGGGGTCATTGTGACGCAGACGGGACCAGCGTTTGTTCAACCGACAGCGAGTGCGCTGCGCTTGCCCCAGGCAGCAAGTGCCGCATGCCTGGGTCCTATGCTCATTTCGGCGTCACGTATGAGATCTTTGCGAACCACGTCCACAAAACGGATGCCTGTGATTATTCGCTGGAAGGAGAACTGGCGCCCTACCCTCCCTTCGATGACAGCAGCATGGCTTTCCGGCCGGAAGCCGACTGGGAGCCGGACCACAGGATTGACCTGGTCGCGAATATCAACAGGAAGATGGATGATCCAAGGGGCGGAGGTGATGAATATTACTCACTGGGAGAATTCACCTACGCCTTCACCCGGTTGAAACCGGATGAAAACAAGCAGTGGCATGTGCTGCCTGAGACAGGCCACTGCGAAGCCTGGTCTTCCGGTTATGCCGTTGACTTGTTGATCAGGCGTCTTGGTGAACTCTGAATTAAGTATTGTGTCCCCATAATTCATTGCCCGATGTCTATTACCAGGATGCCGGAAGCGTCTGCGGTGATGGAACAGTCCGGTGGAACAACAGTAGTCGAATCGGTCTGCAGGATGATAGCAGGACCTGGAATCCTGGTATTTAACGGCAGGTCGCTACGCCGGTAGAAAGCTGTTTCGTATTCATCGAGTTGTTCCTGAAGCCGGAAGACGGTCATGCCGCGCTTGACCAGGGCCTTGTCCAGCGATCCGCCGGCAGCCACCGCCGGCGTTCCGATCTTCGGCATGGGGCCGATCCCCGTCACTCTTATATTGACGAACTCTACCGGGC
>VYCZ01000124.1:5480-11287 GCA_009843675.1 Gammaproteobacteria bacterium
CTACCGGGCTGTCCGGAAAGCTGTGACCGTACTCACTGTGGTGTAACGCATGAAATGCCGCGAGCGTTTCCCGGATGGTTTCCTCGTTCACTTCGCCACCAGGAACGGCTACGCGCAACTCATATCCCTGGCCAACATAATGCATATCCGTATAGCGCAGAAAACGCGTCAGAGCGGGGTCGATGTTGTCCGTTTCAAACTGTCTACGCAGTTGTGCTTCCATATCGGCAAAGCCGCTGTTCAAACGTTGAAAATCAATCGCCGTAGAGAGCTGAAATGATGTTTGAATGATGTCGTATTTCAAATCCGTGGTTAACAGACCCATGGCGGAGTTTATACCGGGATAGGGAGGAACGATGACTTCCGGTATTTCCAGCATACGGGCGACCTCTGCGCCATGCAGGGGGCCGGCGCCCCCGGAGGCGACAAGCGCATAGTCACGCGGGTCAATTCCTTTTTGTACGGTACGCGCGCGTATGGCATTCGCCATATTGGAATTAAGCAGGGTGGTAATGCCTTCGGCGGCATCCAGGAGCGGTATCCCCAGGCGGTCCGCCATACGCTGTACGACCTCCCGGGCTGCCCCGGTATCCAGGTCCATGGCGCCCCCCAGGAAGTTTCCTTCATCCAGTCTGCCCAAGACCAGGTTTGCATCGGTGACGGTAGCCTCAATGCCGCCTTGACCGTATGCGGCCGGACCCGGTTTGGCGCCGGCGCTTTGCGGACCGACCTTGAAACCGCCACCGTCATCGAGATAAGCAATCGAACCGCCGCCGGCGCCTATGGTATGGACATCGACCATGGGGACCATGATCGGATACCCGCCAATGAATGTATCCCGCGCCGATGCCTCGGCGAACGTTCCGTCCGTGACAACACCGATGTCTGCACTGGTGCCGCCGATATCGAATGTAATTACGTTTTTCCGCTTAGCCAGGTCTCCGACCCAGGCGCCGCCCAGGACACCGGCAGCGAGTCCGGACATCATGGTATTTATGGGTAATCGCGAGATCGTTTCCGCTGTCGCCACACCCCCGTTCGAACACATGATGTGCAACTCTGCGCGGATATTCTCCGTGCGCAACGCCTGTTCCAGGTTCTCGACATACTCACGCACCAACGGTCCGATAAATGCATTCATGGCCGCCGTCGTAAAACGCTCGAATTCGCGGAACTGGGGTGAAACCTCGCTGGAGGTGGTAACAAAGGCATCCGGGCAATGTTCCTCCACGATGGATTTGGCGCGCTCCTCATGCTCCGGGTTGAGATAGGAGAAAAGAAAACAGATTGCGATAGAATTAATGCCTGCTTCGTGTAACTCAAGCGCGGCCTGCCTGACCTCGTCCTCTTTCAGCGGCGCCAGTACTTCGCCGTTGGGAGGAGTCAGCCGTTCGGTGACGGTCTTGCGAAAGCGCCTCTTGATTAACGGTCTTGCCTGCCAGGGTATGTCCTGCATTATCGAATAGTGCTGCGGACGCTGGTGGCGGCCGATATGGATAATATCGCGGAAACCGGCCGTTGTGATCATGCCTGCCTGCACGCCCCGGTACTGCAGCACCGCATTGGTAGCGACTGTTGTGCCGTGGAAGACATGCGCAATATCCGCGTGGGCGACGTCATTGCGTTCGCATATTTCACCTATGCCCCGGATTACGGCTATGGAGGGGTCATCAGGAGTGCTGGCGATCTTGTGGATTGCGATTTCAGTAGAGGACGAGTCGGTCAAAACAATATCGGTAAATGTGCCGCCGACATCTACGCCAATGACTTTCATGCTTGTGGGTTTTCGCTGACTGACCGGTATGGCCGGTAAGGAATGATCATAAATGAAAGTGGATTCAACTTCAACTTGCGCCCCGAATACGCTACAGTATTCATGGTTGACGGAAAACAGGTCGATATATGGAGTCCACAACAAAATGAACATGGCCGGCCCGCAAATCAAACTGCAATCAAGCGCCACACGGGTAGATCCCGTGACCGCCAGTATTATCTACGGCGCGCTGGAAAACATCGCAATAGAAATGGGATACAAACTCATGCGCATGTCCTATTCCAGCATCATCCGCGAATCCGAGGACTTCGGCGCTGCGCTGTGTGACGCGCAAGGCCGGCAACTCTGCGAATGCAAGAAAAGTACGCCGCTTCAGTCCGGTCCCATCCCCGGTTATGTCCAGGGAATAATGAAACAATTACAGGCGCGTGGCGACGTCCTGCGCGAAGGCGACGTGATCATTCATAATGATGCGTATAACGGGGCTTCCCACAGCCCGGATATCGGCTTCTGCGTCCCCGTGTTCCATGCCGGGGAACACATCGGCATCGCAATGACGACAGCTCATCACCTCGATATCGGTTCATGCGAGCCGGGGAGCGTCGGCGTTTCCAATTGTGCCGACGCCTACGCTGAAGGCCTGCAGTTCAAGGCCATAAAAGTGGAGGACCGGGGTGTCAGTAACGGCGCCGTATGGCAATTGATACGGGATAACGTCCGTGTCCCCGATTTGATAGTGGGTGACATGGAAGCCCAGATTGCCGCCTGCCGTGTCGGGGCTGAACGGTTTGTCGCGCTCATTGATCGGTTCGGGCTGGATGTCCTGAGGGAAGCGGTTGAAGACCTGTTTGATTATTCCGAGCGTTTGATGCGGACACAGATAGAGAAAATACCTGACGGTACCTACTCAGCAACCGGCGTAGTGGATGGTTACCTGGATCATTCGGATCCCGATTTACAATTACTGCCCATAAAAGTCAGCGTCACTGTTGCCGGGTCCGAATTGACGGTTGACCTGACAGGCACGGCCGACCAGGTAGAGGGTCATGCCATTAATATGCCGTTCATCGGAACGGTTGACGTTTCCATCTGGTTGACCCTGCGCTCCATCCTGCTCGATACGGAGGTGCATGGCGATATCCCGCAGAATGCGGGATTGTACCGGCCGATACATATCACGGCGCCGAAGGGATCACTGGCAAACCCGGTTTTTCCCGTGCCGACAATGGCGCGCGTCTCTCCGGGCAATGTCCTGGCGGATACGCTCATGCGCGCGCTGGCCCCTGTCATGCCGGAACAGGTCAGCGCCGGCATTGCCAATCTCAAGGCCCTGGGATTTTCCGGCCTGCGCGGCGGACAACACTGGGTTCATATTGAAATTTTTGAGGGTAGCTATGGCGGGCGCTTCGGCAAGGACGGCATGGATACCGTGGATACCCTTTATGCCAACACCCGCAACAACCCGATAGAAGACATCGAAACCCATGTGCCGCTACGGGTCAACCAGTATCAACTGCGGGACAATGCCTGTCCCGCAGGCAGGTGGCGCGGCGGGCTCGGAATGATCAAGGAAGTCGAATTCCTGGCGGATGGCTCGGTCAGCGCCGAAGGCGACGGCCATTCCCAGCAGGGCTGGGGTTTTGAAGGCGGAGACAACGGTGTATCGTCAGCATTGATCCTGAAACGCAATAATGGCGAGCAACTCAACCTGCCGTCAATGTTGCAAACCCGGCCTGCACTGGCAGGGGACAGATTCATTGCCATAGGCGGCGCGGGGGGCGGTTACGGCAATCCTTATGCGCGCCCTGCGGACCGGGTCCTGGACGATTACCTGGACGGCTATATTTCCCGCAGCGAGGCCCAGGACAAGTACGGTGTGGTGATAACGGCGGCGGACACCGTGGATTTTGACCGGACAAAGGGTATCAGAGGCGCGGTAGGCTAATTCCTGAAAATGACCGGTGTACCGATAATCACTGCCGAACCCCTGCATGCGGACAGTTTTTCTGAATTTGGAGAGGTGATTCACAGACCGCCTGAAGGCGTTCGTGAATTCTTCAATGACCGGCTCGAAAACAACCGCGCTGATGCACGGGCCGATCTCTCCCTTGCCACGATAAAACCTGTCGACAAGCTGCCGTTACATGCGACTGTGATGGAACGCCACCCGTTCTCAAGCCAGACGTTTTTGCCATTAAAGGCATCCAGGTATTTTGTTGTCGTCGCGCCGGATAACGACGAAGGCGGGCCGGACCTGGCCAGGGTGAGGGCCTTTGTGGCTGAGGGCAACCAGGGTGTTACATACCGCTGCGGCATCTGGCACCATGGAATGACGGTACTCGATGAGAGTGCCGTGATGGCCGTTTTGATGTGGTGCGACGGCAGCAGCGCAGACGAAGAGTTTCTCGATATCGATACGCCGTTCGACGTTGTGCTGCCCACCGACACGGAAACCCGGCTTGAGCGGATGGATTCGTAATGGTTTACTCACCGGAAAGAGACCTGATCGGTTACGGCGCAAACCCACCGGATCCGGCCTGGCCGGACGGCGCCCGGCTTGCGCTCAATTTTGTCCTGAATTACGAGGAAGGATCGGAGTATTCAATCCCGGATAATGACGCCCGTTCGGACAGCGCCCTGACGGAAGTCGGCGGCTACGACCCCGGCCTCAAAGGGCGGGACCTGGCAGCGGAATCCATGTACGAATACGGATCCCGGGTCGGGTTCTGGCGCTTGTTGCGCCTGTTTCAGGAGCGCAACCTGCCGTTAACGGTGTTCGGCTGCGCGCTGGCGCTGGAACGTCATCCTCCCGCCGCCGAAGCGATAAAACAGGCAAACTACGATGTCTGTTGTCATGGCTGGCGCTGGGAAAATCATTTCGATCTCGATATCGAAGAAGAGCGTGAACATATCCACCGGGCCATAAGATCACTGGAAAGGACTGTCGGTGAAAGACCTTACGGCTGGTACTGCCGCTACGGTCCCAGCATCAATACAAGGCATCTGATTGTCGAGGAGGGGAACTTTCTTTATGACTCCGATGCGTATAACGACGACCTGCCCTACTGGGTACGGGTAAACGGACATTCGCACCTGGTTGTCCCTTACACCCTCAGTAACAATGACGCCAAGTTTGCCCTGGGTTCTTTTTCCACGGCGCGCGAGTTCGGCGATTATCTCCAGGACTGTTTCGATGTGATGTACCGGGAAGGTGAGACACATCCCAGGATGATGTCGGTCGGCCTTCACCTTCGGGTCATAGGTCATCCCGCCCGTATTCCCGGCCTCGAACGGTTTCTCGATTATGTCATGAAACATGATGGCGTGTGGGTTACCCGGCGGATTGATATTGCCAGGCACTGGATTGCGACGCATCCCTGTAACAATAACCGGTAAGGAAGCTTCCACTCAATAAACAGCTCCTGAAGTTCGTGCCAGTCTCAAGTTATGGCTTTCAGGCCGGCACACCGGAGATATGAACGACCAGAATGAATAACACCGGCGGCAATCCAGGAATCGAGAGTCTGAAACCGGTCGGTCACGGTGACAGGGTATTCAACCTCCTGTCCTATACATTGATGCTGTGGGCATCGCTTATTGTCATCCAGGGCTTTGTCCTGGGCCAGGCTTTGCTGCCGCCACAGGGAAACCTTTCCCTGGTCCAGGGCACCGCAGTCATACTGGTATCAGCGCTGATCATGACACTGTTCATGAGTCTCAACGGCAAGGCCGGATTGCAGCACGGAATTCCGTTTTGCATCCAGGTGCGGGCGTCGTTCGGTATCCGGGGGGCGCGTTTCCCCGAGCTTATTCGTCTGATACCGGCAATTGTCTGGTATGGATTCGGCACCTGGATAGCAGCCCTGGCCATGGACGGCATTATCCATACCCTGACCGGATTTACCGCTGACGGCATCAAGCTTATTTACTTTTTTGCATTTCTCATCATCCAGACATGGTTTGCCGCGCGCGGCATCCGCATGATGAAATGGTTTACCGTAGCGGCATCCGTAGCGCTGGTATTGATCATAGT
>VYCZ01000221.1 GCA_009843675.1 Gammaproteobacteria bacterium
ACTATGCCCTGCACCTGGGCCTGACGGAGGCCGGGATGGGGTCCAAGGGGATTGTCGCTTCCACCGCGGCCCTGGGCGTCCTGTTGCAGGAAGGCATTGGCGATACGATCCGGATTTCCCTGACGCCCGAACCGGGCGGCGACCGCGCCACCGAGGTGATCGTGGCCCAGGAACTGCTTCAGACCATGGGCCTGCGTTCATTCACCCCCCTGGTCACCGCCTGCCCCGGTTGCGGCCGCACCACCAGCACCGTGTTCCAGGAACTGGCGGACAATATCCAGGCTTACATCCGGACCAAAATGCCGATCTGGCGCGAGAAATACCCGGGCGTGGAGGAACTGAACCTGGCGGTGATGGGTTGCGTGGTGAACGGGCCCGGAGAGAGCAAGCATGCGGACATCGGCATCAGCCTGCCGGGCACCGGCGAGGCCCCTTCGGCTCCTGTCTTTGTTGACGGCAAGAAGACCGTCACCCTGCGCGGCGATAATATCGCCGCCGAGTTCCAGGCCATAGTGGATGATTACATAGAAAACCGCTTTGGGTGAGCCGGAATCAGAAAAAGACACTTAACGTGTCTTTTTCCCGGCGAACGGCACAACAAGGATGTTGTGGCTGGAGTTTGTCGAAACCAATAAAGTTGCGCCATGGAAGGCTAGTACAAACTACATAAAGCCAACCTCACCCGCCCCCCGGGACGGGTGAGGTAAATACATCAAATATCCGGCCGGATATCAGCCTTGCAACAGGCTTATTGTCCTCGCAACGAAAACACTGACGACACCGGCCAACAGCGCCGAGGCCCCCTGGTCGAGTATGGCGTCGAGGTGTCCGCCTACCGCGGGAATAAGCCCCAACACGCCGTTTCCGTCTCCTGCTCCACCGCCCGGCATCGTTGCAGCAGCGGCAACAGCGAGGGTGACTATCAGGTAAGCGCTCGGATCGTCAGCATCGACCGCGGTCCAGCCATAGACCAGGCCAAGAACAACGAGAGCCAGAGGAAGCAGGTCCATCGGTACGGCCCCGGGGGCCAGACCCTCGATGATCGCTGCCAGCAAGATTAATCCAACGACGATTCTAGTCATACTTATTCCCTCCTACGGTTATTATTACGTGAAGGGCCCGCCGCCGAGTGGCCCACGCTTGTCCTTGACATGGATTCAACGGCAAGCCACTTGGAAACTATAGCATATAAAAAGCGTAAAGGAACAAAAATAAAGCGGCAAGGCGAACTTTTTTTCGTTCTTTTTTTTACCGCGCCGTAAACTGCCGGAAACGGTTGTTTTTTAACAAATAAGGTGCGAAAAAGTGACAGCGAATCGTGTACACTACACCCTTATCGACAATAACAAGACCGGAGAGGAACAGTATGTCAGAAGTAAAGGTTTACCCGGCGCCTGCGGCGCTTGCGACCACCGCACATATCGGCGCGGAACAGTACAAAGAGATGTACGCGCACTCGATCAACGAACCCGAAGCGTTCTGGGCCGAACAGGCGGAAAAATTCGTAAGCTGGTATAAAAAATGGGACAAGGTCCAGGACTGGGATTATGACCGGGTGGACATCAAGTGGTTCACCGGCGCGCAACTGAACGTATCATACAACTGCCTGGACCGGCACTTGGAGACCCGCGGCGATGACGTCGCCATCATCTGGGAGGGTGATGATCCCGCCATCGACAAAAAAATCACCTACCGGGAACTGCACCGGGAAGTGTGCCGGTTCGCCAACGTCCTGAAAGCCAGGGGCGTCGGCAAGGGCGACCGCGTGTCCATCTACATGCCCATGATCCCCGAGGCGGCCGTGGCCATGCTGGCCTGCGCCCGCATCGGCGCGGTGCACTCGGTGGTGTTCGGCGGCTTCTCGCCGGAGGCGCTCAAGGACCGCATCCTGGATTCCGACTGCCGGGTGGTCGTCACCGCGGACGAGACCGTGCGCGGCGGCCGCACCACGCCGCTCAAGGCGAACACCGACAAGGCCCTGGAGCAGTGCCCGGACGTGCACAGCGTCATCGTAGTAAGACGCTCCGGCGCGGACGTGGACTGGACTGCGGGCCGGGACGTCTGGTACCACGAACAGGTGGAGCAGGCCGCGGACGACTGCCCGCCGGAGGTAATGGACGCGGAAGACCCGCTGTTCATCCTCTACACCTCGGGCTCCACCGGCAAGCCCAAGGGGGTCCTGCACACCAGCGGCGGCTACCTGCTGTACACCGCCCTGACACACAAATACGTGTTCGACTACCGCGACGGCGAGGTCTATTGGTGCACCGCGGACGTGGGCTGGGTCACGGGGCATTCCTACATTGTTTACGGTCCCCTGTGCAACGGCGCCGTTACCCTGATGTTCGAGGGCGTGCCCACGTATCCCGACGCGGGCCGCTTCTGGCAGGTGGTGGACAAGCACCGGGTCAACATCTTCTATACCGCGCCTACGGCCTTGCGCGCCCTGATGGGCCAGGGCGATGAGTTCGTGAAAAAACATGACCGCGGCAGCCTGCGGGTGCTCGGCAGCGTGGGCGAGCCCATCAACCCGGAGGCATGGGAGTGGTATTACCACGTGGTCGGCGACGCGCGCTGCCCCATCGCCGATACCTGGTGGCAGACCGAGACCGGCGGCGTCCTCATCGCCCCGTACCCCGGCGCCACCGCCCTGAAACCCGGTTCCGCCACCCGGCCCTGCTTCGGCGTGGAGCCGTGCCTGGTGGACGACCAGGGCAACGAACTGGAGGGGGCCGTCTCCGGCGCCCTGTGCATCAAGCGCGCCTGGCCCGGCCAGATGCGCACCGTGTACGGCGACCATGAGCGCTTCATCGACACTTATTTCAGGATGTTCCCCGGCAGGTATTTCACCGGCGACGGGGCGCGCCGTGACGAGGACGGTTATTACTGGATCACCGGGCGCGTGGACGACGTGATCAACGTCTCCGGCCACCGCATGGGCACGGCCGAAGTGGAGAGCGCCCTGGTGCTGCACGATTCGGTCGCCGAGGCCGCCGTGGTGGGCTTCCCCCATGACATCAAGGGGCAGGGCATCTATGCCTACGTGACCCTGATGCAGGAGTCCGAACCGTCCCCGGAACTGCGCCGGGAACTGGTGCTGCACGTGCGCAAGGAGATCGGCCCCATCGCCAGCCCGGACGAGATCCAATGGGCGCCCGGCCTGCCCAAGACCCGTTCCGGGAAGATCATGCGCCGCATCCTGCGCAAGATCGCCGCCAATGAACTGGACAACCTGGGCGACACCAGCACCCTGGCGGACCCTGCCGTGGTTGACGACCTGATCGAAAACCGGGCCGGGAGGTAAGGGAATAAGGTGTCCCTCCGGGACAATGTATTTGACTGGATTCCCGCCTGCGCGGGAATGACGGTAGGGGCGGAATGACCGTTGAAAACATCACAGCCCTGAAGGAGTACTTCAACCTCTGGTTGGAGGCCGGCGAGAAGGCGTACGCGGAGGTCGCCTTTACCGAGGAGTATTCCCGCAACTTCGGCGGGCTGGTGAATGCCTTGATGGGCATGCGCCGCGAGCTGGATGGCAGGGGTCAGAGTAAAATCACCCCGGTCCGTGCCGGAAGTCGCGATCTCGATGATTTTACTCTGACCCCATCTATCCCCCCACATATCCTGCCGATGCCCCCAGGCTTTGGCGGCTTGTCCGATACAGTCCCCGTGGAGGTGGGACCGTCGGCCAGGGACGAGGTGTACCGGGAGGACAAGGTCCGGTTATACCGCTACCGGCCGCTGGCCGATGAACCTCACGCCGTCCCCGTCCTGATCGTGTACGCCCTGGTCAACAGGCCGTATATCATGGACTTGCAGGACGGCCGGTCACTGATCCAGGGGCTGCTCAAGGCCGGCCTGGACGTGTACCTGCTCGACTGGGGTTGTCCCGACGAGGGCGATACGGGCCTGACGCTGGATGATTACATCAACCGCTACCTGGACAACTCGGTGGACGCCATCTGGCAGCGCCACGGCCTGGACCGCATCAACCTGCTGGGTGTGTGCCAGGGCGGGACCTTCTGCCTCTGTTACACCGCCCTGCGCCAGGATAAGGTCGCCAACCTGGTGACCAGCGTGACGCCGGTGGACTTCCACACTCCCCGCGACCTGCTCAGCCACCTGGTCCGCCACGTGGACATGGACCTGGCCGTGGACACGCTGGGCAACATACCGGGGGAGTTCCTGAACTGGCTGTTCCTGATGCTGAGGCCCTACAAGCTGACCGGGAAGAAGTACCTGGACGCGCTGGATATCCTGGACGACAGCGACCGGCTCGCCACCTTCATGCGCATGGAGAAATGGATCTTCGACAGCCCGGACCAGGCCGGCGCGGCCTGCCGCCAGTTCGCCCGGGATTTTTACCAGGGCAATAAACTGGTGAAAGGCGAAGTCGAAATCGGCGGCAACCGGGTCGACCTGGAGGCGATCAACATCCCGGTCCTCAACATCTTCGCCGCCAACGACCACCTGGTTCCGGTCGATGCCTCAAAAGCCCTGGCCGGTTGCGTCAGCAGCGAGGACTACACCGAACTCGAACTACCCGGCGGCCACATCGGCATCTACGTCGGCGCCGGCGCCCGGGAGACGCTACCCGCCGCCATCAACGACTGGATCAGAGCGCGATAGAAGGGGTCAGAGTAAGAAATTCGTCAGAATTTTTACTCTGACCCCATTAATTCGGTTTTAACAGTACCCGTTCTCCCTGAACCAGTCGATAGCGTCTTCTATGGCGCGGCGCGCCGGGCGGGATTCATAGCCCAGTTCCTGTTGCGCCAGGGCGGAGGAAAAATACATGAATTTCTTCGCCATCCTTACGCCGTCCACCGTTGCGAACGGCTCTTTCCCGCTCACCCGCGCCCACTTTTCTGCGAGCCAGGCGAAGGGATAGACTGCGTTGTGCGGCAGCCGCAGGCGCGGCGGAGCGAGGTCCGCGTAGTTGCAGATGATGCCGAGGATGGTCTTCAACGACAGGTTTTCCCCGCCCAGGATGTAACGTTTACCCGGTTCGCCCTGTTCGAAAGCCAGCAGGTGGCCGGCCGCCACGTCGTCCACGTGGGCGATGTTGAGGCCCGTATCCACGTAAGCAGGCATTTTTCTCTTCAGCATATCAAGGATGATGCGGCCGGTGGGCGTGGGCTTGACGTCCCGCGGGCCGACCGGCGTGGACGGGTTGACGATGACGACAGGCAGCCCCTGGTCCGCGACCAGTTCACGCACCGCCTGTTCGGCCAGAAACTTCGAGCGCTTGTAGTGGCCGACCATGTCCGCCAGGCTCACCGGCGTGGTTTCATCGGCGGGGGTCCGGTCTGGGTTGATGCCCAGGGTAGCCACGCTGCTGGTATAGACCATCCTGTCGGCGCCCGCGTCGGCGGCCGCGCACAGCAGGTTCCGGGTGCCGTCCACATTGGTCTTGTACATGCGCTCCGGGTCGGGTATCCACAGGCGGTAATCCGCAGCGGCGTGGAACAGGTGACTGCAACCGCCGACCGCCCGTTTCAGCGAGGCAACGTCGGTCAGGTCGCCTTCGACCAGGTCAATGTCCAGTTGTTCCAGGTTGCGCCGGTCGCTGCCGGGTCTGACCAGCGCCCTTACCTGGTGGCCTTGTCCCAGCAGTACCCGTACCAGCGCGGACCCGACAAAGCCGTTGCCGCCGGTGACCAGCGTAGTCATGAACAGGAGTGTCCCTTCTTGCACCCCAGGTATTGGAGCAGCGTCCACTGGGCAAACTCCTGCGCGACTATGACGGCAATTACCAGGAACGGTTGCAGCAACCCGAAGAACGTGATCAGCGGCATCAGGTAGAAGACGTCCTCGATCTCGAACAGTCCGATGTTGGGTTGCTCGATCTGGAACTTGCCGGTGATGTTGCTGATCATGAGGCGGAGCTGGAATATCGCGGCCACCGAGACACCGGCGAGTATTCCCATGAACAGCGCCCCGGTTCCCAGCGGGCCGTGCATCAGGCCGAAGCCGATGCCTGCGAACAGCAGGATATCGACGACGGCGTCACTGGCAAGGTCGTAGTAATGGCCGAATTTGCTGGTCTTGCCGGTGATCCTGGCCAGTTCTCCGTCGGTGTGGTCGAGGAAGTTCGAAAGCACCAGGAACAGCGCGCCGGCATTGGCCGGGCCCGGCTCCCCGGTGGCGAGCAGCGCGCAGGCGACGATGCCGGCGAGTAGCCGCGCAGAGGTAAGGTGGTTGGGGGTAACGGCGGTATCACGCAACGGATAAACCAGCCAGGCCGCCAGCCTTGCGTCCAGTGGTTTGTCATTGTACATAAGGTTGCTTCCCGCAGGCTTCCATAACCCGGAATTATATCCTGTTCACAAATTTCAGGACACCCACAAATTTCAGGACACCCATTAATTCAGGACACCCATAAAATTCATACGCCCCACCAAATTATGGGTGTCCTGAATTAACGTTGGATGTTTGGGGTCAGAGTAAAAATTCTGGCGAATTTCTTACTCTGACCCCACTATTCTCTCCGCGGTCTGCCGATTAGCGTCAGCAGCGCCGGCAGAACGAGGAGCATGCAGGCCAGGGTGACGCCGATGCCCAGGGTGAGCAGCAGGCCCATACTTGCAGTGCCTGCGTGCGGTGACAGGGCGAGGTTGCCGACCCCGCCCATGGTGGTCAGTGAACTGACGATGACCGCGCGCGCGGAACTGGTGGCCAGGATGTTTTTCCCGGCCGGCAGGTCCGTGCGGAACCTGTGGATGATGTGGATGCCGCTGTCCACGCCGATGCCCAGCAGCAGGGGCAGGGCGATGACGTTGGCGAAGTTCAGCGGCAGTCCGGCCAGCACGGCAACGCCGCCTGTGACCAGGGCCGCCGTGAGCAGCGGGACCAGCACCAGGAACACGTCTCTTTTGCGGGTCAGGAGTATGAACAGCATGAGCGTGATGGCGATGAACGCGTACAGGAACGCCTGTCCGAATGCCGCGGCTACCGCGTCGCTGGCCTCCAGGTTGTTGACCGGCGCGCCGGTGACCTCAGGTGAGACGGACTGGATCCCGCGCACGAATTCCCGTAACGCCTTGTTGTCCTGCATGTCATGCTTGGGATAGATCTCGACGCGGCGTTCGCCGCCGGCGCTGACCCAGAGCCGTTTGAGCTGGTCCGGCAGGGTTTCCAGGGAAATATAGTCGGCGTCCAGGGACGCGTTCAATGCCTCCAGGCGGCCGGGAAGCGACGCCAGCAGCATCCGCTCCAGTTGCGCCAGGTCATCCCCGCGCAGGCGGGAATCCACCCCCTCTTGTGCTTCCAGTAACCCCTCCAGGTTGCCGAGCAGCCTTTCATGGACCGGATCGTCCGCGTCCGCTTCCCGTAATTTGTCGCGAAACCCGCGCAGTGCCTCCAGGCGCCCCCCCACTGTCTGCGTCGCAGGGTCCGGCGGCGCGAGCGCCAGGTCGCCCAGCAGCAGGCCCATCTCGTCGATGATGAACAGTTTCCCGTCCTGGCCGGCAGGTATGAAGTCCGCCACCGTAACGACCTTGTCCACCAGGCCGGAGCGGCTGAGCGCGGCCCGGTAGCCCTCTGCCTGTTCCGCGCCGGCCGCGATCATGATGGCGGTCCAGGGCGTCAGGTCGTTGTCCGCCAGCAGTTCCCGGTACGTGGTCAGCGCGGCGCCGTCCTGGGCGTGCAGGTTGAGCGGGTTGTGGTCGAAGCGCAGGCCGCCCAGGACCACCGCGGAAGCCAGCGCCAGGCAGGCGGTGGCGCCGAGGACCTTCCCCGCGTGCCGTTCGACCAGGCGCCCGCCGCCCGCCCCGGATTCCTTGCCAGGTGATGCGCCGGGCGTATAGGGCAGCAGGGACAACAGCGCCGGGATGACCGTGATAGTGACCGCGAAACTGATGAACATGCCGAAACCGGAGATCCAGCCCAGTTCGGCAACGCCCGTGTAGTCGGTGGGGATGAAGGCGAAGAACCCGATGGCGGTGCTGACCGCGCACAGGAACAGGGAACCGCCGATGTTGACCGAGGTCTGATCCAGGGCGGCGCCACGGTCCGCGCCGTCGATGAGGTGTTCCCGGTAACGCAGGCAATAGTGGATCGCGAAATCCACCCCCAGGCCGATGTACAACACCGCGAACGCCACGGAGATCAGGTTCAGTTCGCCCACCGTGAGTATGGCGAAGGCGGCGGTGTATGCCAGGCCGGTGACCAGGCTGATCACGGTGACCAGCGCCAGCATGACGGAGTTGAGGCCGGTCACCATGATCACGGTGACCAGGCACAGGGCCAGCAGGATGGCGGTTTCCGTGCCTTTCATCACGCTCAGCATTTCCTCGTGCGCCAGCATGGTGGCCCCGGTCAGGCGCAGTTCCGCGCCCGGGGAGGCGGCGATGCCGAGTTCATCATAGGCCCCGCGGATACTGTCGATGGCCGGGGTCGCCGGGAAAAAGCCGGCATAGTCCAGTTTCGGCTGCGTGAGGATGAACTCGCGGTACCGGGCATCGCCCGCGCCGTCCCGGTCGTCGCCTGCGCCGTTCCGGTCGCCGTTCGCGCCGTTCCGGGCATCGCCCGCGCCGTTCCAGCCGCTGTCCGTGCCGCTGTTTCCGTCGTCATCCCCGTCCCCCGACATGAGTTGCTGCCACGACAGGCGGTAGGGGCGGCCATCGCGCAACGCCTCCAGCGCGGCGTTGATGCGGGCCAGGACGGGTTCGATATCTACCTCATCACCGTCATCGGCGGCGTCCAGGGCGTCGCCCAGCACTTCGAACAGGCCCCGGAGGGTGGGGTCCCGGGCCAGTCTCGCCAGGAACGGCTGCACCTCGGCAAGATTGTCGGACAGGTCCTGCAGTTCCGCGCGGTCGAGATACAGCAGCCCGGATTCACGGAATACCGGCAGGGCATTCGGGTAGTACACGAACTCGAACAGGTCCCGCTCCGCCTGCAGCCGCCCGTACAACAGCGATGCGGCGTCCCGGGCCTGGTCCGGCGTAGCGGCTTCCAGGACGATCAGGATGTTGTTGTCATACTGCGGAAACAGCCGTTCATATTCCTGGTCCAGTTTGCGCCAGGAGAGCTCTGCCGACAGCATGTGCTCGGTGTCGGTGTTCATGCTGATATTGTGCGCGGTGTAGCGCACGGCAAGAAAGGCGAGGGCGAAGGCCGCGACCAGGACCGCGGGCGCGTACCTGCGTACCAGGCGTACCCACCTGAGCAGTAACGTGGAGGAGAGTTGTTTCAGACGCGGAATACGTATTCCCTACCCGGTTCCCTTTCGCAGTCCGGCGGGTAGCTTTTGCGCTTGTCGATGTAGTACTGGCGCCTGTGGTCGCCTTCAGACAACCTGTTGTAAGTGACGTAGAGCACTCTCCTGGGCGCTTCGGTCCGGTTTTCCCTGGAGCGGTGCGGCGCGAAGGAATCGAAGAAGATGGTATCGCCGGGTTTGGTCGGAATGGGGGTATAATCCAGGCCGTTTTCTTCCAACGGCGTCCATTTCTCGCCGATCAATCCCCGGTCGTGCTGGCTCGGGGCCATTTCCATGCAGCCGTTCTCTATGGTGGTGGCGTCGATGCTGACCAGGGCCGTGATATGCAGGCTGGCGTAGCTGTCCCAGCCCGCCTGCACGTCCTGGTGGGCCTTGAAACCCGCGCCGCCCGGCAGCTTGAAGTTTATCTTGTCCTTGTACAGGACGGCATCCGAACCGAACAGGCGAGTGCAGACGCCTCTTAACTTGGCGCCGTTGAAGACATCGCTGAACCGGTCATGGTAGGGTTCGATATCTTCCACCCGGCTCAGGATACGTTCGCCGGTCAGGCAGCTTTGCTCGAAGTACATCATGTATTTCCCCGCTTGTTCGGGGTATGCCATGACCTCGTCGGTCCAGCGGGTCAACTCCCGGATCTCGCCGGCGTCGAACAGCCTCCGGCAGACCAGGAACCCGTCCCGGCGAAAATCTTCCACCTGTTGATCTGTGAGCATTTTGTTCAGACTTGGATATGCTTAAAAAACGTTATTTATAAACTACTTCGGCGTTTTTGACAAGTCCGGCGACTCGCTTCATGGTCCTGCCGGCGCGGCGCGCGGCGCAGGCCAGGCGTATGACTGCCGGAATTTGTGCGGGCGACCTTGCCAGGTCGAGAGCCAGCCCCCGCGTATCGACCTCGCCGAACTCATCGACCCGCTGCAGCACGGCATCCGGCAGCGCGACATGCGCGGCATCGATAATGACGCGCAGGACGAACGCCGGCAGGCCGTTGCGCCGGGCCGCGTCGAACACACCGGCGCTTTCCATGTCGACAGCCATGGCCCCGGTCTGAGCGAACACTTCCTGCTTGTCCTCAACGGTTGCAACCGGTTGCGCCGCGCAGGCCAGCGGCCCGTTATGAACGGTGAAGCCATTGCGGGACAACCACTTCATCACCGATTCGGCCAGGCCGGCGTTCACGGTGAAGTTTCTTCCTGCTTCATGGACTTCTGCCGCAAGCACCAGGTCCCCCGGCCGGAGCGCGGGCGCCAATGCGCCTGCGGTACCGAAACCAACCAGGCAGTCCGCGCCCGCATCGGCAAGCGCCTGCGCTGCCTGCCGCGCCCGTTCCCGGCCCATGCCGGACAGGATCAGCAGCGCCTTATCGTTGACTTCGACGGGTTGTTGCGCAGGCAGCGTCTCCGGCGTAAAGCAGCGCGCCTCGGAACGGAGCGCGCAGATTATGCCGGGTTTGTTCATGATGAATCAGGGACGGACTTAAGTCCGTCCCCGGTACATCCGCTCAAGCCGCGGGCAATCTCGCCGCGAGCCGGTTGAACAGCCATCTCAGCATGGAGTCGTGACGGGTGAGCAGGTTCGTGGAAATAATCGTCGCCCGAACGGAGCGGCGCGAGATCTTGACCTCGTCACCGGAAGTGAAGCCGCGGCGCCTGTTGATGTTGCGCAAGGTCAGCACCGCCATGCCCAGCGCCCACAGGCAGAAACGCCTGATCCCGGTCTCATTGCCGGGCAGCAGCAGCGTGTACTTCAGCGCATTGCCCAGGTGCATGCGGGCGACGCCGATCAGGTGCCCCAGGGCCTGCTGGAATTCCCTGCCGTTGCGCAGGGGGGCGCCGTCCAGGGACACGCCGTAGCTCTCCAGCACCGATTGTGGCAGCCAGCACATATCGCGTTTCTGGTCGTCCCAGATGTCCTTGAGGATGTTTGTCATCTGCAGGCCCTGGCCGAACGAGACCGCCAGTTGCATCAGCTCATCGTGGTTTTGATCGATGGCGCTGGAA
>VYCZ01000181.1 GCA_009843675.1 Gammaproteobacteria bacterium
GGGGTTCTTTTTTTTTTAAACCTCCCTTTTTTTAACCCCCCACGTTGGGGGGGGGGGGGCGGGGGCGCTTTTTGACCAGGCTCGGCGGGACAAGGGTTCCAGGAACAATCCGCAGGGATGATCAGTGTAGCAACGTGCCCCGGCGGTTGCATGGCGGCGGTGATTGCCGCCACGGCGTCCGCCGGTATGTCGGCGGCCGTCCCGCTTTCCTTTATCCAAGCGGAAACCGGTTTCGCATAGGCGGCAACGTCCGAGGCCAACGGCGCGTCATATTGTTTATGGCTGGTGGCATGGTCCCCGACAATGTTGACGATGGGCGCGCCGGCGCGCATGGCGTTGTGTAAATTTGCCAGGCCGTTGGCGAGGCCGGGACCGAGATGGAACAACGTCGCCGGCAGGTCCTCGGACATCCTGGAATAACCGTCCGCGGCGCCGGATGCCACCCCCTCTGCCAGGCACAGCACGCAGCGCATGTCCGGCACCCTGTCTGCTGCCGCAACGAACTGCATCTCCGAGGTGCCCGGGTTGGTAAAGCAGGTGGTAATATCGTTGTTGACCAGCGTTCTTAAAAGACTTTCCGCTCCGTTCATAGTCCTGTTTTCCGGTTATTGCCAATGGCTGACAGTATATCGCCGTCAGGTGAATATTGTGATATATTATCGGCCAGATGATTTGAATGGGAAGGGACCCGCTTCTTTTCTCATACCGGTGTTGTCCGACTCAATCTGTTAGGAGAGTAACCATTTCTTCCAGACGCCAGCTTGCGAATGCGATCCGTGCATTGAGTATGGATGCGGTTCAGCGCGCCAACTCCGGACATCCCGGTGCGCCGATGGGCATGGCGGATATTGCCGAGGTGCTGTGGAATGATTTCTTCAGGCATAACCCGGCCAATCCCGGCTGGGTGGACCGGGACCGTTTCGTGATGTCCAACGGTCATGGGTCCATGCTGTTGTATTCCATACTGCATCTTACCGGCTACGATCTGCCCATTGAGGAATTGCAGAATTTCCGCCAGCTCCACTCGAAAACGCCGGGACACCCCGAGTATGGCTATACCCCCGGGATCGAGACCACGACCGGGCCCCTGGGCCAGGGGCTGGCCAATGCCGTGGGCATGGCAATCGCTGAACGCACCCTGGCCGCGCAATTCAACCGCGCCGGCCTGGATATCGTTAACCATTACACGTATGCGTCCGTAGGCGATGGCTGCCTGATGGAGGGAATCTCCCATGAAGCCTGTTCGCTGGCGGGCACCCTGGGCCTGGGCAAGCTCATCGTCATCTACGACAGCAACCGGATCTCCATCGACGGCGAGGTGGAAGGCTGGTTTACCGAGGACGTGCCGCAACGGTTCAACGCCTACCGGTGGCATGTCATCCCCGACGTTGACGGCCATAACCCGGACGCTGTAGGTCAGGCCGTCAGGGAAGCGCAGGCGGCAGGCGACAAGCCCAGCCTGATATGCTGCAACACCATTATCGGCCAGGGTTCGCCCAACAAGCAGGGCAAGGCTTCGAGCCACGGCGCGCCATTGGGCGCGGACGAGGTAGCGTTGGTACGGGAGACCATCGGCTGGTCCTGGCCTGCCTTTGAAATTCCTGCGGAAATCTACCGGGGCTGGGACGCCCGGCAACGGGGCGCGGAGTTCGAGGCGGAATGGAATGAGAAATTTTCGGCCTACGCCGGACGTTATCCCGAAGAAGCAGCCGAGTTTACGCGCCGGGTCAGGGGCGACCTGCCGGAGAACTGGCAGGAAACCAGTCGGACTTACATCGAGGCCACCCGGCAGAAAGCGGAAACCATCGCCTCGCGCAAGGCGTCACAGAATGCCCTGAACGCTTACGGCCCCGCCCTGCCGGAACTCATCGGCGGTTCCGCAGACCTGACCGGTTCCAACCTCACCCTGCGGCAGGACTCCGCCGTGATCAGCGATATGGATGCAGACGGCAACTATCTCTATTACGGTGTCAGGGAGTTCGCCATGGCCGCCATCAACAACGGCCTGGCCCTGCATGGCGGCTTCATTCCTTATGGCGGAACCTTCCTTATCTTTACCGAATACGCCCGCAATGCCCTGCGCATGGCAGCGCTGATGAAGCAGCGCAACATATTTGTCCTGACCCATGATTCAATCGGCCTTGGTGAGGACGGCCCGACCCACCAGGCGGTGGAACAGGCTGCGACCCTGCGCCTGATCCCGAATATGTCGGTCTGGCGCCCGTGTGACGCGGTTGAAACCGCGGTCGCCTGGAAATCAGCCCTGGAAAACCGGGACGGACCAACCTCCTTGTTGCTGTCACGGCAATCCCTGCCGGTGCTGGAGAGAACCGCCGAACAGGTCGCGGCAATTGAGCGCGGTGCATATATCCTGTTAGAGCCGGAAGGCGAACCTGAACTGATCATCATCGCCACCGGTTCGGAAGTCGCCGTAGCTGTTGAGACTGCGCGACAACTGAACGGTGACGGCAGGTGCGTGCGGGTCGTTTCAATGCCTTCGACGGACGCGTTCGACAGCCAACCGCAGGAGTACCGCGAACAGGTACTTCCCCCCGCCTGCCGCCGGCGCATTGCCATCGAGGCCGGCATACCTGATTACTGGCGCAAGTACGTCGGCCTCGAGGGCAGGATACTGGGAGTCCCGACCTTCGGCGAGTCGGCGCCCGGCAGCGCCGTGTTCGAGCATTTCGGCATCAACGCGGAGGGGTTGATGCGGCTGGTTCAGGAAGTTTGATCACTAAAACCTGGAGTTATAGATAATGACGATAAATGTAGGAATCAACGGCTACGGCAGAATTGGCAGAAATATATTACGGGCGCTGTATGAAAGCGGGCGCACCGACGAGATCCGCATCGTTGCAGTAAACGACCTGGGCAATGCCGGGACCAACGCTCACCTGACGCGCTATGACACCGCCCACGGCAAGTTTCCCGGAACGGTGGAGGTGGACGGGGATTACATGGTGGTCAACGGCGACCGGATACGGGTCCTGTCGGAACGGGACCCGGCAAAACTGCCCTGGGGTGAACTGGGCGTGGACGTCGTCCATGAATCCACCGGGTTTTTCGCCAGCAAGGCAAAGGCCGGCGCGCACCTGCAGGGCGGCGCGAAAAAAGTCATCATCTCCGCGCCCGGCGGCAAGGACGTGGATGCGACAATCGTTTACGGCGTCAACCACGGCGTGCTGAAGAAAACGGATACCGTCATCTCCAACGCCTCCTGCACGACCAACTGCCTGGCTCCGCTGGTCAAGGTGCTGCATGATCACATAGGCGTGGTTAACGGGATCATGACCACGATCCATGCGTACACCAACGACCAGGTATTGAGCGATGTATATCACACCGACCTGCGCCGCGCCCGTTCCGCGACCTTGTCCATGATCCCGACGAAGACCGGCGCGGCGGCGGCAGTAGGCCTGGTCCTGCCGGAACTCAACGGCAAGCTGGACGGCTACGCGGTCCGGGTGCCAACCATCAACGTCTCCGTGGTGGACCTGTCTTTCCAGGCCGCGCGCGCGACCTCCCATGAGGAGATCGACGGACTCATGCAGGCCGCGGCAGATGGTCCCCTGAATGGCATCCTGGCCTGCAACAAGGCGCCGCTGGTTTCCATCGACTTCAACCACGACCCGGCATCGGCGACCTATGATGCCTCGCTGACCAAGGTCATCGAGGGCACAACGGTAAAAGTGGTTGCCTGGTACGATAACGAATGGGGGTTTTCCAACCGCATGCTCGATACGACCATTGCCCTGATGAACGCCGGATAACAGTGAGCGTTGGGTTCGTTACCCTGGACGACCTGGACCCGGCACAGAAGACAGTCCTTATCCGGGCGGATTTCAACGTGCCTGTCAGCGGCGGCGTCATCCAGGACGACACGCGTATACGTGCCTGTCTGCCCACCCTGGAGCGTTTGCTTGCCGCGCCTGCCGCCATTATCCTGGTCTCGCACCTGGGACGTCCGAAAGAAGGACAATATGATGATGAATTCAGCCTGGCCCCGGTCGCCGGGCATGTTTCTGCCCTGCTGAACCGGGAGGTGCGCCTGGTGCCCGACTGGGAACAGGGAGTTTCGTTACGGCCGGGAGAAGTGGTGATGCTGGAGAATATCCGGTTCATGCCCGGAGAGACGAAAAACAACGACGGGCTTGCCCGGAACCTGGCCGGCCTGTGCGATATCTACGTGAACGATGCCTTTGCCACGGCACATCGCGCCCAGGCTTCGACCCACGGCGTGACCAGGTTTGCCCCCGCCGCCTGCGCCGGGCCCTTGCTGGTGGCTGAAATAGAGACACTCACAAAAGCCCTGGAACGGCCCGGGCGCCCCATGACCGCGATCGTCGGCGGGGCAAAGGTCTCGACCAAGCTGGTGATACTGGAAAACCTGGTCAGGAAGGTGGACTGCCTGCTCGTCGGCGGCGGGATTGCCAACACGTTCCTGAAAGCTGCCGGCAGGCCAATCGGCAATTCACTTCATGAAGAGGGCCTGGTCGGCGCCGCGGCAGACATTCTGGCCTATGCCCGGAACCATGACAAGGAGATCCCCCTGCCGCAAGACGTGGTCTGTGCGAAAGCACTGGCGCAGGATGCTGAGGCGCAGGTGAAGACCCTGGCCGAAATCGAACCGGACGACCGCATCCTGGATATAGGCCCCCGGACAATCGAAGAGAATGATCGCACGATCGGTTCATCTGCAACGATCCTGTGGAATGGACCTGTAGGGGTATTCGAGATCGAACAGTTTTCAGCCGGCACCGCTGCCCTGGCCAGGGCCGTTGCCGATAGCCCGGCACTATCCATTGCCGGGGGCGGCGATACCATATCGGCTATCGCCCGGTTCGGCGTCGCGGACGGCATTTCCTGTATCTCCACAGGCGGTGGAGCATTCCTGGAATTGCTTGAAGGCAAAACATTGCCCGCCATCGCAGCATTGCAGGAGGCGGCGCGTAACTGATGCGCAGGACCAAGATCATAGCCACCATGGGTCCGGCTACCGACAAGCCGGACATGTTGGAAAACATGGTTCAGACCGGTGTGGACCTGTTCCGTATCAATTATTCTCACCAGACCCACCTGGAGCACAGGGAACGGGCCCGCGTACTCAAGGAAATCAGCGCCAGGGAGGGCCTGGAGATCGGTCTGATAGCCGATTTGCAAGGTCCCAAGATCAGGCTCAGGCGTTTTCATAACGGCGTGGTCCTGTTGCAGGAAGGGGATGAATTCACCCTCGACCCGTCCTTGCCGGAGAGCGCAGGCAACAAGACACAGGTGGGTGTCACATACCGGGCACTGGCCCAGGACGTCAATCCCGGAGATACCCTGCTCATAGACGACGGGCGTATCGTGCTGGAAGTGGTCAACCTGGTCAAGACGCAGGTTCAGTGCAAGGTTGTCACGGGTGGAAAGCTGTCGGACAACAAGGGGATCAACCTGAAGGGGGGCGGTCTGTCCGCAGGCGCCCTGACCAGGAAAGACCGCAAGGACCTGTTGCACGGGGTTGAGATCGGCGCCGATTATTTCGCCGTCTCATTTGTCAGCAGCGCCGCCGACATCGAGCAGGCGCGGGCGCTGTTGAAAGAAGCGGGATCCAACGCAGGGATTATCGCGAAATTTGAACGGATGGAAGCCCTGGAAAATGCCGCGGCCATCATAGAAGCGGCGGATGCCATCATGATCGCCCGGGGCGACCTGGGAGTCGAAATCGGCGACGCCGCGCTGCCGCCGGTACAGAAAAAACTCATCAAACAGGCCCAGGATATGGACCGGCCGGTGATCACTGCCACACAGATGATGGAATCCATGATCTACAATCCGATCCCCACCCGCGCCGAAGTATTCGACGTGGCCAACGCGATCCTGGACGGCACCGATGCGGTGATGCTATCGGGAGAGACGAGTATCGGCAAGTTCCCCGACAGGGTCGTTCAGGCCATGGCCCGGATCTGCGAGGAAACGGAAAAACAGAAGGAAACCCGGGAATCACACCACCGCATCAGCCAGGAATTCAAACGCATTGACGAGGCCATCGCCATGTCTGCCATGTATGCGGCAAACCATATCAAGGCAAATGCCATAGCGGCCCTGACGGAAACCGGTTCAACCTGCCTGTGGATGTCGCGCATCAGTTCCGGGATTCCGATCATGGCGTTTACCCGCCATGCATCTACCATGCGCAAAGTAAGATTGTACCGGGGCGTCTATCCCATACAATTTGACATCACCCATACGGACCCGCTGGAGGCTAACGAGGAACTCATCGCCATCCTGCTCCGGCGCAAGCTGGTCAGTGAAGGCGACATAGTCCTGATTACAAAGGGCGATCTCAGTGGCCGGCGCTGCGGCACCAACAACCTTAAAATCATTCGGTTAGGAGAAACAACCGAACAACAGATATAGAGAGGATAAAGAGATGAGTGAAACAAAAGAAGCAGATCTGGCACGTGCGGTCATCCAGGAATACGTCGATGCCTGCGCCGCGGGCAGCGCCGAACGCTTGCGGACCATCTTTCACGATAATGCCCTGATGTCGGGATACATGATGGGCGAATACCTGATGGGTTCACCGGAACCTTTTTTCCAGGCCGTCGAAAATCCGCCGCCGGGGGCAGATACAGGCGGCGCGTATCAGGCTGAGATCACCAGCGTCGAGGTTTCCGGCCCGGTCGCCAGTATCACCCTCAAGGAAGCGGGATTCATGGGGGTTAACTTCACGGACTATTTCCACCTTGCAAAGGTGAACGACGAGTGGAAGATCATCAGCAAGACCTTTAACCCGGAAATGCCCTGACCGGCAGTTTAAGCAGGCCGGGTTTTGCCTTACAATTAGGGCTTCCTTGAATGAACGAATTTGCAGTGCAGGAGTAAGTACGAATGAGTGATATGACCGAACAGATGGCGCAAACGGCCGCCGCCATGGTGGCTGAAGGCAAAGGCATTCTTGCCATTGACGAGAGCCTGCCGACCATAAAAAAACGTTTCGACACCATCAATGTCGAATCCACCGAAGAAAACCGGCGCGCCTACCGGGAACTGCTGATCACCGCGCCCGGCGGGGAAGATTTCATCAGCGGCATGATCCTGTTCGACGAGACGCTGCGGCAGAAGACCCGGGACGGCGTTCCCTTCCCGCAGGTCATGATCGAAAAAGGCATCATGCCCGGCATCAAGGTAGACAAGGGCGCCAAGGACCTGGCGGGACGTCCCGGGGAGAAGGTAACCGAAGGTCTGGACGGGTTGCGCGATCGCCTGGCCGAATACCGCGACCTGGGCGCCAGGTTCGCCAAGTGGCGCGCCGTGATCACCATCGGCGATCATATCCCTACCAACGGATGTATCGAAGCCAACGCCCATGCCCTGGCTCGCTACGCGGCGCTGTGCCAGGAAGCCGGCATCGTGCCCATGGTGGAACCGGAAGTGCTGATGGATGCCGATAATGACATCGATGTCTGCTACTGGGCCACGGAAAAGACCTTGAGAACGGTCTTCAACGCCCTTTGCGACCAGGCCGTGGCGCTGGAGCATACCATCCTGAAGACCAACATGGTCCTATCGGGCAAAAAGTGCCCGGTACAGGCAGGCGTGCAGGAAGTCGCTGAAAAAACCGTCCGCTGCCTGTTGAACACGGTGCCAGCGTCGCTGCCGGGTATCGTTTTCCTGTCCGGCGGCCAGAGCGCAACCCTGGCGACAGCCCACCTGAACGAAATGAACCGGAACAATGACGGCCTGCCCTGGCCCCTGAGCTTCTCCTACGGGCGCGCCCTGCAGGAACCCAGCCTGAAGACCTGGGCGGGCAATCCGGAGAACTTCGGCGCGGCGCAGGCTGCCCTGTTGCACAGGGAAAAATGCAACAGCCTGGCCTGCCTGGGGCAATACTCCGACGCGCTTGAAGAAGCAGCTTGACTGAAGATCTAAGCCCGGAAACCGCGGCCGCCTGGCAGGCCTACCAGTCCATGTGCGCCAGCAAGGATGAGTATTTCTCCCTGTTGCAGGCCCTGGATGAAAAATACAAAAACGGCGGTGAACCCGGCATTGCCGAAAGCCTGAAACTGGAACAATTACTGGGCGAGCACGACCAAAAGGTAAAACTGTTCAACCAGGCGCTGTCCGCCATCACCGACCCCGGCGCGAAACAGCAACTGGTGGAACTCCTGAAGGTGGCGGCGGATTCCAAAGACAAACATTAAGAGAGTTGATATGACCAGGCTGAGAGTGGAAAGCGTCTATCCTGACATTCTGCGCCAGTGCCGTGAGCAGATTGGTTTGAATATTGAGCAAATGAAGGTTTGAATGATGCAACCACCAACAAGTATCAGGGAGATATGGGTATGAGCCGGAAGAACCGCGAGATCGAGGTACTGGAAACCTCGGTCAAGGTTGCCCGGATCGAGGAATCGGATTTCATTTCGTTGACGGACATTGCCCGCCACCGGGATTCGGAGCGCGGGGACTATATCATCCAGAACTGGCTGCGGAACCGGAATACGATCGAGTTTCTCGGCATTTGGGAGCAACTCAACAATCCGGCGTTCAATTCCATCGAATTCGATGGAATTAGAAATCAGGCGGGCCTGCCAGGTTTGGATGCGTTGGCACAGTTCAACCTGTCCGGCAGGTACTAACACCACAACAGGTCGTATTCCGGTTGGCAAGGCATGAGATTATACCTGCCTCTACAAACAGATGAAAAGCGATTCCCTGACAACAAACAGCTTGAGGATGGATTACGTACAATCCCCCGTGGTGCCCATAGTGGCGGACCTGATCAGGGAAACACCGGGGACCATCTCCCTGGGTCAAGGGGTGGTTTGTTACGGACCGCCGGAGGCGGCTTTGAGAAACGCCATTGCGCATGGAGCTCAACTGGACCAGTTCTACGGCCCTGTGGAAGGCATCCCGGAACTGGCCGGGATGCTGAAGCGCAAGCTGGCTGATGAGAACCGCATCGTCATCAACGATGAGCGGCGCCTGGTAGTCACCGCCGGCGCCAACATGGGTTTCCTGAACGCGCTGTTTGCCATTACCGACCCAGGCTCGGAAGTCATATTGCCGACGCCTTATTACTTCAACCATGAAATGGCTGTGCGAATGCTGAACTGCGTGCCGGTCAGCGTGCCGACCGACCGGCATTTCCGGGTTGACACAGCGACCATAGCCGCGGCAATGACCGGGAGAACCGTGGCGGTCGTCACCATCTCTCCCAATAACCCCAGCGGCGCGGTCTACCCGGAAGAAACGCTTCGGGCAGTCAACGCACTTTGTCGGGAGCGGGGGATCTACCACATCAGTGACGAGGCTTATGAATACTTCGTGTATGATGACCGGCGACACTTCTCACCGGCCAGCCTGGGTGATTCGACCCGGCACACCATCTCCCTCTTTTCCCTGTCTAAGGCGTACGGTTTCTCATCCTGGCGCATCGGTTACGTGCTGATCCCCGCGCACCTGTTTGAGGCTGTGAGGAAGGTACAGGACACCAACCTGATCTGCCCGCCACTGGCTTCGCAATACGCGGCTATCGGCGCGCTGGAGGCAGGCAGGAATTACTGTGACGAGAAGATCCGGCAAATCGCCCGAAATCGTCAGTTTGTGATCGGCGAGCTAAGGAAGCTGGACTGTATTATGGACGGCGTCCGCTCCGACGGCGCTTTTTACGTATTCATCCGCCTTGATACGGAACTGCCTGACATGAAGGTCGTCGAACGGCTAATTCGGGATTTCCGCATCGCGGTGATGCCCGGCAGTGCCTTCGGCATGGGAGATGGCTGTTACCTGAGGATCTCCTACGGCGCGCTGGATGAGGCAACTTTGGAGGAAGGCATGCACAGGCTGGTCAGCGGCCTCAATGCAATCCTCAGCAAATAGTATTTGAAGGAACCTCCGACGCGGTGTCGTCAGTACATTGTTGCCAGCGGCCCTATAGCTGCCTGAAACAGGGTTTCAGAGTCGACTGACTATTTTATTGCTCAACATTTTACTGACAAGATGTAAAATTGCAGTTTCCTTCGAGGGACAGCAAGAAAGACCAGTAGCGAGCATGACGAAAAAAAATAGCCATTTATCCCAGTTCGGATTCAGCTTCAAACGTGCCGGCGCTCATTCTGCTCGCACCATGATGCTTGAGGAACTGATCGCCTTGCTGGCCTATGTCGAACGTCCTGATGCTGATAAAAGGGATTACCTCCGAGCCATTGATGATGAAAATTGTTTAGGCAAACGCTCCGGCAAAACCCGCATTCTTACGTATCGACACCTGGTTGACCTTTACTCACTCGACCGCACCAATGTCATTTTCCGGTCTCTACTCTATTTTTGGAATCGTGACATAGATGGCCGACCACTACTGGCGCTACTCTGCACATACGCTCGGGACCCCATATTCCGCTCGACGGCAGCGTTCATTCTGGAGTGTCCGGAAGGCACAACGGTTACCCGTGAGTCTCTTGAGGAGTTTATCGACAGCCAGGAACCTGGTCGGTTCAGCAAGGCAACACTGACATCGACTGCGCAGAACATCAATTCGACCTGGACCAAATCCGGCCACCTCCTTGGCCGTGTCAGGAAGATGCGCACCCGAGCCAATCCAACCGCCGGGAGTGTTTCCTACGCCTTGCTCCTCGGCTATCTCACGGGTATGCGGGGACAGGCGCTTTTTCAATCAGAATACATCAAGTTGCTTGATCGCACCTTTGACAGGGCCATTGAGCTTGCCGAAGAGGCCTCTCGAAAAGGTTGGATCGTGTTCAAGCGTGTGAGTGATGTCATTGAGGTTCTGTTCCCGAACCTGATCAATCAAGAAGAAATGGAGTGGCTCCGTGAGCAGAATTAGACGGCTTATACATTCCTACAGCAAATTTATCTCCGTCCCGTGGCGCGATGATGCCGCTGCTGCACAGCGCGTAATATTCTGTGTATACAACGAAAATGAAGAACGCTCGTTGCGGGCCAAAGTCGGTGAATTTGAAATCGTCACGCGAGAGGCAAACCACGAATGGGCCATGTTCGACCTGACGGATACTTTTGCCAACTGGCTCGCCTCACAACGGTACGCCAAGAGTTACTTCAAGGAGCCACGTTTGCTCTCCACGCTGCTGCCTAAGTACCTCGCTTTCATTGCCGATGAGTTCGAGACCTTCCTTCAAGAGAACTTCGCCGGAGCGGATTCCGTCGTGGCAATTCAGTGTGT
>VYCZ01000352.1:0-7976 GCA_009843675.1 Gammaproteobacteria bacterium
GGCATACAGCGCTGAACGCCATAAAGTTATAGACCACCCAAGAGCGTTCCTGTTCCGGGTTGCCAGAAATCTCGCTTTGACGGCACTCAAAAAGAAGTCCCGGCAAATTACCGACTATATCGAGGACTTTGAACTGCCTTTAGCCGCAGGGTTGGCCGATACGGTCGAAAGTGAAGTTGAAGCCAGACAAAACATCGGAATTTATTGCGAGGCTGTTACTGCTTTACCCGAACAATGTCGGCGAGTATTTCTATTGCGGAAAGTCCATGGTCTATCTCATAGGGAAATAGCAGAGCGAATGAATTTAACCAACAGCTCTGTTGAAAAACACATATTGAATGGGGCATTGAAATGCCGCGCATATATCCGTGAACGTGAACTCGGGAAAACACCTGATGAAGCGAGTCTTGCGATTCAAACAGTCACCCTGAAGAGACGTCAATGACAGAAAACATCTACGTATTCCCTGATAAAAACATTATCGAAACAGAAGCCGGTGAATGGCTGGTGCGACTGGACGGTGATACCCGATTATCAGAAGATGAACTCATAAAACTGCGCGACTGGCTGGATCGTAGTCCTGCGCATCGCGAAGAACTCAGTAACTTGCTCCGATTTTATGACAGAATGAATATTCTGACAGAACTGTCGGTGCCGTTAGAAAGGCAGGTCGCCGGGAAACCCACCTCAAATGAAAGACCAGTTACATGGACCGGTCTTATAAGGCTTGCCTTTAGTCGAAACCTTGCCGTTATTGCAATTGCACTTGTAGCCCTTGCTTTGATAATAAACCAGCAAGCATGGGAACCGGGTGCTTCTGAACCCGGCACTAATGGTATTTATTCCACGACAATAGGAGAACAATCTTCCGTGTCGTTGTCCGATGGATCTACCATCCATCTCAATACAAACAGCCAGGTTAAAGTGAAATATGAGGAGACCGTGCGTAATGTACGGTTATTGCAAGGGGAGGCTTTTTTCAATGTGGCAAAAATCCCGCAACGACCTTTTCACGTTTATGCCGGAACCGGCCGGGTAGAAGCTGTCAGTACAGCGTTTATCGTCAGACTGAACAAGCATGGAGTGGATGTTGTAGTCACGGAAGGCAGTGTCAAGCTGGCGGCACTAAAGAAGCTCCCTGGACGTCAAGCTGTTTCGAAAGACAATCATGAACATGCATTGGGAACTCTGGATGCGGGTCAGGGCACGACCATTCGAGCCCTTATTACCGATGAAGAGAATGTTTCTTTCAGCACGATGGAACTGGTCCAGAATTTGGATGAAGCGGAGTTATCCCGGCGCCTGTCCTGGCGTCACGGGTTGTTGATTTTCACGGGTGACCCCTTGGAAGACGTAATTGATGAAATCAGCCGTTACAGCCCGGTCACCATTGAGATCATTGATCCCACGTTGAAGGCCATCCGTATCGGAGGACAGTTTCGAGTTGGTGATGTTGAAGCCATGCTGGCTTCTCTGGAAACAAATTTTCATCTGCGCATAATTCGACTGCGCCATGATTATATTCAGATTGCGTCCGCTGAATAGAGACTATACCCCGGGATGTGGTTTTTTCTGCTTCATTAGTCTATTCATAGTCAGGCAGGCGTGGAAGCAGCGTATCGGCATAGTTTAAACAGGCGGGCAGCAATTGGAATGCGCGGAGTATCGAATAGCTGCGCGCACCTGGGCAAATTGATTTATCTGGTATTACTGATGTTCAGCGCTGCAGGGTATGCCGGAGAGCAACTCAAGGATGAAACAAGGTATCACGTGGATATCCCGCCCATGAATGCCGCAGAGGCGTTGAACAGTCTGGCCGGTCAAACCGGTATCACTATGTTATTTCCATATGATCTGGCCAGTTCCCGCAGGGCAAATGCGGTGAGGGGACACTACACTTTACAACACGCACTGGATTTAATGCTGCGGGGGACAGGACTTACAGGCAGCCGTTCTGATAAAGGCGTATTGATGATCTCACGCACGAGTACAGCGTTAATCGATAAAGAGGATACAGCCGTGAAAGAAAACGAACAACTTCAAGCCAGGCCGGTTAACAAAACATCGTTGCTGGCCGGAATTACAGCGTTATTTGCGTCGGCCGTCGCGACCCCTGTCGCCACAGGTCAAACGACTCAAGCCGGCACCGCCGGCTTAACCATACTGGAAGAAATTACGGTCACCGCTCGTAAGCGCGAAGAAAACCTGCAGAACGTGCCGATTTCCGTAACAGCATTCAATGCGGAACAGATTGAACAACTGGGTATCATCAACCTGCTCGATCTGGATACACATGTAGTAAATCTCTCGTTGGGAGGGGGAGATAATACGGGCGGTACAAATTTCGTGCGCGCGACCATCCGCGGCGTTGGTACTCAAGCCCGAATCAATACTGATGGAGCCGTCGGTTTATATCTTGATGGTGTATATGTTCCGAGAATGACCGGGACACTGCTCGACTTGCTCGATGTGGAAAATATAGAGGTATTGCGCGGGCCTCAAGGGACTTTATTCGGTCGTAACACCACCGGGGGAGCTATCCGTTATAATTCGAAGAGGCCACACACTGAGAAGTTTGAAGGTTATATCAAGGCCGGATATGGATCCCGTGACCTGATTGAAGTAACCGGCATGGCGAACATCCCCCTGGGAGAGAAGGCGGCAATAAGAGTCAGCGCATATTCCCGAGACCAGGACGGTTACGTTGATAACATGCTGGGGAATATCGCCACGGCTACCGACCCCTCTGCCCTGCAGTATGACAGTCACGGGACTCAGGAACTCGGAGATTACGATAACTGGGGTGTGCGGGCCAGTTTGCGCTTCCAACCAGCGGATGCGCTGACCGTCGATCTCACGGGCGCTTATACAGAAGACAAGGGAAATGGCCCCGCATTCAAGCTTACTGACTGGAATCTCAATGCCCGCCGCGGAGAAGGCGAACCGTGCAGGATGATTGCACGGGGAGTTGTTCGTGCCAGAGAGGTCAGACGCGCACCCGGTGGAGTTTGTACGTTAGAACGAGCCAGAAGCGACGCTTTCAATGGAGTGGCTGAAACCAACAGCGCGCTGGACCCGGTACTTGATAATGCCTTCGGCGTGCTGGATGGAGATAACACCCAGGGCGGTATCGCAAATTACGAAAAGATTACCACGGAAATGTTATCCGCCGAGATCAGTTGGGATATCAACGAATACCTGACTGCGACGAGCCGTACCGGATACCTGAACATCGAACCTTTCTATATTAACGACAATGATTATACACCTGTTATCTGGCGCGAGCGCGTGCGGGACTATAAAAATGACAGCTTCTCGCAGGAAGTCTTGATTAACGGCGATCATGAACGCCTGAATTGGACTGCCGGTGTTTTCTATTTCGAAGAAACTCCCGAAGAACTGACAACAGGGTCGGATAACGGCACACCGGACGTCTTTATCCGTGAGGAAACGCTGGATGCAGAATCGATTGCCTTGTTTGCTGAGGGGAGTTACTGGTTGTTCGATAACCTCAGCGTGACTCTGGGCTATCGCTGGACCGAAGATAAAAAGGAACTGACGGCATTCGGAGATGGGCCGATACGCAGCCGGGATCGTAACTTTGATCCGGCCAGCGACCCTGACATTCTTGCGCTGATTAATGGTCCGGGTATCCCTTCCTCGGCTTCCGCCGGCGATACCTGGCGCGAGTCAACCTGGCGCGCCAGCATACAATACCATTGGACCGACAACGTGATGACTTATTTCACGGCCAGCACGGGTTATACCAGTGGCAGCTTTAATAATGAATTGGAATTGAAATTCGGCCCAAGCGAAAATTTTGGAATTCTTCCGTTCGAAGCGGAAGAAGTTGACCTGTATGAGGCTGGATTTCGCTCTACTTTGGCCGATGGACGAATCCGCTTCAATGCTACCGGTTTTTTTCAGGATTGGACCGGAAGACAACTCAGAAAAATCCAGCCTGACGGCACCAGGTTTGTTACCAATGCGGGCAATGCGGAGACCTATGGCGCAGAAATCGACGTCACGTTCCAGGTTACGGAAAGTTTGAATTTCGCGGCTGCCGTGGGCATCCTGGATGGAGAGTGGACTACGATTGCTCCAGAGGTTTCTGATCAAATTCTTATAGATTCTGAACTGGCAAGGCTTCCGGACCTCACCTTTTCTTTGGCATTGAATCATACGGCCTTCCTGGATTTCGGCTCTGTCCGAACCAGCGTGAGTTATGGCTGGCGCGCCGATCAGTACTCATCGGATGCAGAAACGAGAACGATTGAGATTGATTCTTATGGACTTATGACCGGCAGAATTGAATATGCGACCGTGGATGAAAAATGGGCTTTGGCCCTATCCTGCAGAAATTGTCTGGATGAGGATTACATCAATACAGGCGTCGATTTCACCGGCACGACCATGAACCAGGCAAGGGTACGCGACCTGGGACGAGAGGGTTACCGTGTTGAGCAAATCGGAGAACCGCTGGGCTGGTTTCTGGAGATTAAACGATCCTTCTGACAGGAGGAAGCAACTGAATGTTCAAATGTAATACTTATTGGTTCGCGTTGTGGTCCGTCATCGTATGGATGCCCGTTTTCTGCATACCGCAGTCTGCACAGGCTTATCCTTCCGTCTATCCTACCGGTGTCACCCGCTATGATCCGGAAAAAGCCTATAATACCTACACCCTGCTTCCCCTCGTCTCAAACTACGGCGCGGCTAAAGACGTAGCTCGAAGCCCGGAACCAGCCAGACTCATCGATATGAATGGTAACGTGGTTCACAAATGGAACGTCAGCAGTTGGCAGCGGTATCGTCTGCATCCCGGCACGTGCAACCTTACCATGATAGAAGAAAGTGAGCAGGCAGGCTTGAATCATATCGTTGATTACGATTGGAACAGCAAGGAACTATGGCGCTGGCGTCCCGAGCAGTCCGGTGTCGGCGGCAGGATGAGCGCACTACAGTCGCACTTGCTGCATCACGACTTTGAGCGGTTACCCAATGGTGACACCCTCGTTATGTACACCGTTCAGGTGCCTCAGGAAATTCTGGATACGGTCCGGAACGTTGACTATCCGTACTTCGGAAAAATAAACCGAAAAGGCATACAGTTAATCGGCGACGAGTTGGCGTATGTCACTCCGGAAGGTGAAATAACATGGACCTGGGCCGCGCACGATCACATCGACGTCAATGACTTTATGCCCGGGTGGAAGCGCCTGATTGACTGGTCACATGGCAATTCGGTAAGGGTTATCCCGGAAAACCGGTGGTATGACGCCGGTGACCAGCGTTTCAAACCGGGAAACGTTGTTTATAACACCCGCAATCTGCCTCACTTCTGGGTGATAGATAAAGATTCAGGTGAGATTGTTTACAAAGGCGCGCACCGGCACATGGGCGGGTTTGCCGGGCAACATGAAGCTCACATGATCGCTCCGGGGTTGCCGGGCGCCGGCAATTTTCTGGTCTTTGACAATGGCGCCTATTCACCGGATGAAGCTCACCATGGCGTGTCTTTGATTGTCGAAATTGACCCGTCCACTAACAGAATAGTCTGGAAATACGAGACTGCGGGCAGGACGCTACGTTTTCATAGCCATTCACGCGGTTCGGTACAACGCCTGCCGAACGGCAATACACTCATCTCTGAAGATAATACGGGAAGAATTTTTCAGGTTAAGCCTGATGACAAGCACCCCGACGGTAGCGAGATTGTTTGGGAGTACGTTGCCTTCAACAGCGATCAAAAACCATTGTGGTCCCTGGCCCGCGCGCATGCCTACCCGTATGATCATTGTGACAGGTTTGCCGACCTGCCCCGCTCTGAATTGAAGGTAAGCCCTCCGGATGCGGGCGCCTGGAAACTCAAACCTGATGTCTTACGCTAGATGTTTCCTCATTCTCACATCATAAAGTTAATTCTGGCATTAAACATGTTTGCAGCCGTTATATGCGCAAACACAGTTAAGGTTGATGCGGCCCTTGCATCGGAGGTTGAAGGAACGTTGCTTTTCGTCGCAACCGCCGAGACTTATTCGGGTGCCGGTAAATTCACCGATTTTCTGGAGAAAAAATCTGTGCCCTACAGACACATATCGCCTCTCCAGTTTGAGGACCATAACAGCGCTCAGTACATCGTGATAATTATCGGTGTAAACGAAGGCTGGGGCGCCAACGATATTATGTCCCGGGCCCTGGATAAAGAAGAATGGGCATGGCTCTCTGAACCAGGCAACAATGGCATATATATGAAACAGAATGTCTGGACAGATAATCAGAACGTGATGGTTATTGCCGGGTCATCTCCTGAAACGGCAATCGATAGTTTTGACTACTTCTATGACCAGTGGCTCTCAAACCTTGCTTCCTGGTTTGGACTCTCACTATCAAGAGAAGAACTGTACGGCTATTGAAGTCCTCCCTGTTGCATGCAATAGCGAAGCCTGATATGCCTCTCTGCAGCAGATGCTCAATAACCTGAGGCGACAGATTATTCTGATCGCTGTTACCTTTCTTTCACTGGTTCCAGGCTCAAGTACTGAAACAATCAGGGAGAAACCTGACATATTATTTATTATGGTGGATGACTTGAATGACTGTGTCGTCCCACTTGACGGTCAACCACATGCACTGACGCCAACCATCGGAAAGCTGCCGGAAAGAGGGATGCCGTTCCGTAATGCCCACGCGCCTGCGCCGCTCTGCAGTCCGTCGCGAACTGCCCTCCTGACAGGGCTGAAACCTTCGACAACCGGGGTCTATGATAACCGCCCTGACTGGCGGGACCTGGATGTATTCGATGCAATACCTTCCTTGCCGAAGTACTTTAATGATAACGGGTACAGTACTTTGGGCGCAGGCAAGATATTTCATGCACATACCTTCGAACCCGAAGGCCTGAAGGGGTACAACGACTTGACGGCATGGGACAGCTTTTATCCCTCGGTTGATCGGCAACTACCCGAAGAAATGACGCCGGCGGTAAAGCCTGCCAATGGCAACCCGGTAGCAACTACTTTTGACTGGGCTGCCCTGGACATAGATGACGAGACGATGGGGGACGGCAAGATAACAACCTGGATTACAAGGCACATTGCTGAAAAAGCCGGTGGGCCAAGATTTATAGCCGCAGGCATCTATCGGCCCCACCTCCCCTGGTATACACCCTCACAATACTTCGACCTATACCCGGTCGGATCGATCAAATTACCCGAAACCATATCTGATGATCTGGATGACGTGCCCTCAATTGCTACCCGTCCTTTCCTGGAATTGACCGACAAACCTCCCATGGCCGAACACCGTTGGGTCGCAGACACCGGAAAATGGCAGGATGGTGTACAGGCTTACCTTGCGAGCGTCAGTTTTGCCGACGCCCAGGTAGGCAGGATTATGGGAGCCCTTGATGCCGGCGGACGTGTACAGAATACGATTATTGTACTGATATCGGATCATGGGTTTCACCTGGGTGAAAAAGAACGTTGGCGCAAAGACACGTTATGGGAAGAAGCTACGCGTATCCCCTTCATTATTGTCGCTCCAGGTATTACAACCCCGGCTTCTCACACCAATCGGCCGGTTTCGCTGATGGATATCTATCCTACACTGGCTGAACTCGCCGGCCTGGAGGCGCCACCACACGTTGAAGGCAACAGCCTTGTCCCTCTGCTTGAAGATGGCCGCGCCCCATGGAAACACGTTGCGCTGACGACTGCGGGCTTTCGTAATCACAGCGTCCGGGACGAACGCTACCGGTACACGCGCTGGTCGGATGGCTCAGAAGAATTATATGATCACTATAATGATCCACATGAATGGAAGAACCTGGCCCGTACCGAAGCTCTGGCTGGAATCAAACGGGAACTCGCCTCCAAACTGCCCAACACGAATGCTCCGCCAAACCGATGACTAATCATTACACAAGACGCTGTTTGCTTAAAACCGCCGCTGCAGCCGGTTTAACCGCGCTATTG
>VYCZ01000352.1:7986-11166 GCA_009843675.1 Gammaproteobacteria bacterium
TTGCGGCCTCCCTTGTCATTTGCGCAGGTCGAGACTGACAGTAGCAACAAGTCCTCCTTGTCCTTCGATGCAGCAGGTACTTTGAACCAATCTCCTCAATTTATCGCCCGATACGAATACCGCAATAATGTCGAATATGGCCTCGTACGAGGAGAAACAGTCATCGGCCTGGACGGTGACCTGTTCGGTGATCATTCGGTGTCCGATCGATCGATTGCGATTGCTGATGTTCGACTACTTGCCCCGGTAACGCCCAGAAAGATAATAGGTCTCGGCAGTAACAGTTATTGGCATCGCAGCAAGATGGCCGGTGAAGACATTACCGGCAAAGGCAGTATTCCGGCGTCACAACTGAAACCGCCCGCGGTATTTGAAAAAGCAAGCTCAAGTGTCGCAGGCCCTGGCGACAGGGTATGTATCCCCGAAGGTACTACAGGTATCAGCGGAAGCGCGGAGCTGGCCGTGATTATAAGTCGTCGGGCCAGCAATGTATCCACAACTGACGCCGGGAATTACATTTTTGGATACACTTGCGCTTTTGACGGTTTTGCCCCGGAAATCGCAGTTAATGATTTTGATAAGGCCAAGAACTACCCCACCTTTTGCCCTATTGGACCCTGGATTGCGACCGGCATCCATCATAACGAACTGATGGAGGTTATCATGAGAGTCAACGGCGGGTTACATCAAAAAGGCTACACGGACGATTACATACTGGGAATTGCTGACGCGGTCAGCCTGGTCACATCCAGGTATGAACTGGAAGCAGGAGACGTAATTCTTGTTGGCGCCCTGGGGGGTGGTGGAATTGCCGAGGACGAAGAAATAGCGGATGTTCCGGGATTCACTGATATTGAACAGATACGAGCTGTAGCATATCCGAAGTATCAACATGGGGATACACTTGAGGTATCCATTGATCGAATTGGAGCGATACGACTTGATGTTCGATATTGTTCTTAACTGAAAGGCCTGATATCAAGGCTTGCCGGGCTGAAGTATTATTCCGATACTGCGGTACAGGGATTAACACTTACCAGCGTGCTGTGAACACTGGTGCTCTCTGCCATGTCCGCTTTTTGCCCGGTGTGCAGTGCGTTCACGTTTTTCCGTTCATGTTCCTGCTTCGGCCACCTGCCTTTGTAAGACACGATAACGCCGGGCATTGCTATTTCATCTACGGTTGCGGTCAGTCTCAGGCTGCCGCTGTCATTGCTCAGGGTAACCGCTACGCCGTCATCAATCCCGAGACGTTCGGCATCATGCGGATGGATGTATACCTCGGGATCGCCGGCGTTGCGGGCGAGTTTTGGATCATTGGCATAGGAATCATTCATCCGGTAGTCGGACGCCGGGGTAATCAGCCGGAACTGCTCTCCATTTTGTTTCTTGTCTGAAATTGCCTGGGGAATCCGTGGCAGTCCCTGGTCTTCGGCAGTAGCTGAGGCCAGTTCTATCCTGCCGCTTGGCGTCGGAAACTGCAGGTCAGCCCACGGGATGATCGGTTCTGCGCTGATGGGTTGCCAGCCTCTCTGCTGGAATTCCCTGAAACCGCCCTCCACTCCCATCTGCTCCAGCATTGATGCGATCAGATCCTCATCGGTTTCGAACAATTCCTTTTCCGTGTAACCCATGCCTTTTGCCAGGCGCCGGAAGATTTCCTGGTTCGGCAAGGCTTCACCCAAGGGTTCCATTGCCCTGGACTGCACGCCGATATTGTAGTGAAAATAGCTGAAGGTCAGGTCGTCAAACTCAAGGAAGCTGGCTGCCGGCAGGACGATATCGGCGTAATCGGCCGAGTCCGTCGGGAAACAGTCGATCACCACCGTAAACAGGTCTTCCCGCTGCAAGGCCCGGCGCAATTGTGCCTGGTTGGGCGTCGAGGCCACCGGGTTGGTATTCCAGACAAACAGGGACTTAAACCTGTCCGGGTTTGTCAGTTGCTCCGCAAAGTCCATGTGGCTGACCGATACGGGCTCGGCAGAGGCTAACTGTGCCCCTGCCATGGCGTCAAAATCCAGACCGGCAAGACCCGGAGTGATGGTGACGTAGGTAAATCCTGTGCCGGGTTTTCCGATGTTGCCGGTGAAAGCCGGCAACAGACCGACGGCGCGCATGCAATTGCCGCCGTTAAGCTGGCGCTGAAAGCCCTGCCCCAGCCACAGCAATGAAGGGCCGGCAGCGTAACACCTTGCCGCTTCTTCAATCAGCGCTGCCGGTACCCCGGTTTCCTGCTCACCCCACTGCGGCGTGCAGCGGTTGATCACAGTCAATAACTCCTCACTTCCAAGAGTATGTTGACTGATAAAATCGTCATCGAACAAGCCATCCCGTTGCATCACGTGCAGCAGGCTGTACGCCAGGGCTGCGTCAGTGCCCGGGCGAAGCTGCAAATGATAATCCGCATCGCGGGCCGTCTTCGTGCGTAATGGGTCTGCCACGATCTTTTTCACGGCGGATGCGGCAAACCAGTGTTTATGGCTGTGAGGTCCGGAGTGAGACGGGTTGGCGCCCCAGATAAGCACACAGTTTGAATCCCTGATTGTACGCGGGTCAAAGCCGACATGGGATTCCCCGTACAGCAGCGACAATGCAGCGTGACCTGCGGCGTTGCAGATGCTGTCCGGGTCGACCTCTGATGCTCCAAGCTTCAGGAAAAATCGCATCGGGAACAGTAGCGCGATCAGTGATAACGTCCCGGAATAATGGGTGTGTATGATCGATTCCGGGCCGTGACCGGCAATATCGGCTTTTAACCGACCGGTAATGGTCTTGACCGCCTCATCCCAGCTAATGCGTTCAAACTGCCCTTTACCCTTTTCTCCGATGCGTTTAAGCGGATATAGCAGCCGTTCATTTTCATCCTGCCACACGCCGTTATAGGCAATGGCGCACTTGTTGCACAAACGCCCGCGGGAAACCGGATGCGCCTCATCTCCCATCACCCTGCTGATACGGCCGTCTATCTTCTCAATGCTGATGCCGCAACCGTCGTAACAGTCGCGGGGGCAGTTGCTTTTTATGATTTCTATGTTTTCAGACATGGATATTTCCGGAGGGTTCTTTCACTGACACCGGTTTGATATTATACCTCCAGATACGAATAAATACTCGTGATACGGGAATGATGAAACTGAACAATATTTTTACCTTGGCTGCCGCCATGTTTCTTGCCGGATG
>VYCZ01000095.1:0-6079 GCA_009843675.1 Gammaproteobacteria bacterium
TCCATGGTGAATATAAATATGGCGGTAAAGATCTTCGCCCTTGCAGAAGGTGCATTGACGGGTTTCACCGATGAGATTTTCGACCTGCCGCATACACTGGCGGCAAGGGAGTTGTTCATCGATATCCCGGGTGAGGAAACCGAGTGGCTGGGACGTCTGGCCGCGCTCTACGACACCTACATCATCGGCCAGTGCAAGGCGCGCTGGCCCGAGATCATGGAAGACCGGTTCTTCAACACCTTGTTCGTTATCGACCCCAACGGCAACGTGGTGCACAAGGCGGCAAAAAACCACATCTGGTGCCGGGAACGTTCATGCACTCCCCACGATATCTACGACCGCTGGGTTGAAGTATTCGGCGATGACATCGATGCCTTCTATCCCGTATTGAAGACCCCGGACATCGGTAACATAGGCACCATCTGCTGCAGCGACGGCGAATATCCGGAGGCGGTACGGGCGCTGGCATTCAACGGCGCCGAAGTGGTATACCGGCCCAGCGAGGCCATGCCCATGACCGGTTCCGGCTATCCGGGCGGGGGTTCCTGGATGATCCAGAACCGGGGCCATGCCGAATTCAATTCCGTGTATATGCTGTGCCCCAATGCCGGCCCGATCTACCTGTCAGCCACGTCCAGAAACCCGGTAGACATTACCGGCGGGCATGCCCACATCGTCGATTACCGCGGCGAGATCATGTCCTACAGCCCGTCGGCCAACAACACGCTGGTGTGTGCCACCATCGACATCGAGGCCCTGCGCCAGTTCCGCTTGATGAACCTGAACAGCAACTGGCTGAAGGACCTGCGTACCGAAGTTTTCCGGCGTATGTATGAAAAACCCGTCCACCCGAAAAACCTGTGGCTGGAACAGGACCCGCAGCGGCACGCAGAGGTGGATGAGATCTACCGCAACAATATCGAAACCCTGGTCGATCGCGGCACGTGGACCAGGCCGTTTTATGAACACGAGGGCTGCCGGTTTCAGCCCGGCGGGGAAGAAGAACCCTCCTGGGAAGAGCTGAAGGAAATGTGGGCTCCGTGGAATGAATAAATACGATTGCATTATTATCGGCAGCGGCATCAACGCCCTGGTGTGCGCGGCGTTATTAAGCAAGCAGGGCAACAAGGTGCTGGTGCTGGAACGCAACGACCGCCCGGGAGGATGCATCCGCACGGATGAGATTACCGCGCCGGGCTTTATTCACGACGTGTTGTCCAGTTGGCACCCGTTGTTCGTCACGTCACCGGGATATGCCGAATTGAAGGACGACCTGGAAAAGTACGGACTGGAATACTGCAATACGGACAGCCCCACCGCGGTGGTGTTACCTGACCAGACGTCTTTTATCCTGAAAAATTCACGGGAGGAAAACATCAGCGCCATGAATGCCCTGGCCGGCGGTGACGGCGACCGTTATGGCGCGGCCATGGCGGAACTGGAACAGTCCCTGGGGCTTACTTTCACCCTGCTGGGCAGCGAGTTGTGGCGCGGTTCCACTCTGAAGGTTCTACTGTCAACCATGGTGAACATGGGGCCGTTCAGACTGGCGCAGTATTTCGGCGCCGGACTGCAGCCGGCGCGCGCCTGGCTGGATACGACCTTCAGTTCGAACGCGGTGAGCGCCTGCCTGGCCGGCTGGCCGTCCCATGCCGGTATCGGTCCGGACGTGCCTGCCTCCGCGCTGATGGCGCAGGTGATTGCATTCACCCTGGAGATGGTGGGTTGTCCGGTAGTCAAGGGAGGGAACTACAACATCGTACGGGCCTTTCAGCAGGTGATTGAAGCCAACGGCGGCGAGTTGCAGGTGAACGCGGACGTAACGAAGGTGATAACCGGGAACGGCCGGGCGACGGGCGTTAAAACCCGCGCCGGGACCGAGTACCGGGGCGACAAGGTGATCTGCAGCGTCACCCCGAACCAGCTTTACGAAAACCTGCTGGACCCGGCCGACGTGCCCGCTGCGGTGGCTGCGCAAACCAGGGCCTACCGTTACGGCAACGGCGATATGCAGATCCACCTGGCCCTGTCGGAGCCGCCCCGGTGGCACGCGCAGGGGATGGAAAAAGTCGCGATTACTCATATTACGAGCGGCGTAAATGCCGTATCGCGCTCGATAAACGAGGCAAACCGCGGGCTGCTGCCCGGAGAAGCCACTATCGTTGTCGGCCAACCGGCCGCGCTGGACCCGGGCCGGGTCCCCGACGGCAAAGACCTGTTGTGGATACAGTTGCAGGAATGCCCGCGCCGGATAAAGGGCGATGCCGCCGGCCAAATCGAGGCGCCTGAAGACGGCGCCTGGACCGAATCGGTACGCGAAGCGTATGCGGACCGCATCATCGACAGGCTGTCGGGCTACATTCCGAACCTGAAAGGGAGTATTATCGCAAGAACCGTGCTGTGCCCGGCGGACCTGGAGGCGATAAACGTCAACCTGGTGGGAGGAGACCCCTACGGCGGCGCCTGTTCGCTGGACCAGTTCTTCCTGTGGCGGCCGCTGCGGTCCTTGAAAAACCACGACACGCCGGTTAAAAACCTGTACCACATCGGCGCATCCACTCATCCGGGGCCCGGCTTGGGCGGCGGTTCCGGCTACCTGGTTGCAAAGAGCTTGACTTGATATAGGGGGTCAGAGTAAAAATTCTTCGAATTTCTTACTCTGACCCCTGCATTTGCGAATTTCAAAACACAACGGAGAAAACAGATGATCAGAGTAAACGTGATGTACCCCAAGCAGGAAGGCGGCAATTTCGATTATGACTACTACCTGAACACCCATATGCCCCTGGTGGGGGAACGATGGAGCGACGTGGTGCGCGGCATGGAAGTCTACAAGGGCCTGGGCGGCGCCGGCGGCGCTCCCGAACCTTATGTCACCGTCGCCAGCCTGAAGTTCGACAGCGTGGAGGCGTTCACGCAGGCCCTGGAGGCCCATGCCGACGAGATCATGGGAGACATACCCAACTTCACCAATATCAACCCGATCGTGCAGATCGAGGAACAGTTATTGTAAGCGCCAGGCCGCGTCCTGCTGTTTGCAGAAACCGTCCTCTTCCAGTTTGATCAGGCCGGCCAGCAGGGAGCGGGCGGCAATCGGGTATACGCTTTCGGATACGTCAGCGTAGATTTCAGGCAGTAATTCATCGACCGTGCGCGGCGTGCCGGTCAATGCTGCCTTCACTGCGTCTTCACGCTTCTGCCGGTGTCTGAGGAAATGCCGTATCAGGCCGTGGCCGTCGCGCCGGGGCGGCCCGTGGGCGGGATAGAGGACGTTCATGGGAGTGTCGAGCAACCTGTTCAGGCTGTCCAGGTAGGTGTGCATGTGGCCTTCCGGCGGATCGATAATAATGGTTGAAACCGTGGACAGCATGTCGCCCACGACCGCCGCATGGTAGCGGCTGTCGATGAAACACAGGTGATCGACCGCGTGGCCCGGCGTATGCAACACCTTGAGATGCCAGTCGCCGGACCCGTCCGGGGCCGTGCCCAGTTCCAGCCGATCGCCGTCCGTTAACGGATCGCCTGTTATATATCCCGAATCGATGCGGCGGTAAGTCTCCTCGTGTGCCCGGACCGGCAGCCGGTAACGCCGGCTCACGGCATTGACCGCGCCGACGTGATCAACGTGGTGATGCGTCAACAGGATGGCTTCAAACGTTCGACCCTCGCCGATCATCTCGTCCATCCGGTTGAACAGCCGTTGCTGTTCCCCCTGGTCCGGAGTCGCCGGATCGATGACGTACAGCCTGTCCGTACCGGCGATCATGGTATTGGTAGTGGTCGCCGGCGGCAATGTCGGCGTCGCCAGCGGCGCCACGAAGATGCCGGGTGAAAAATAAACCGGGTGCAGGCCGCCCTGCTCCAGGCGTTCCGTTTCATGCCTGCTCCGCTCAAGGAACGCATCCAGGCCGCCCGCGGTCATCTGGCGCAACAGGAACAGCACCGGCGGCGCAATCTCCATTTCACCCCTGTCCCAGGCGTCAACCACCTCCTGCGGCCTGACGAACCGGCCGTCAACCAGTTCGTAGTTGTCGATGCCGGGAGTCTCGTCTTCCGGACAGCGTACGCACATGAACAGGGTGTCGAAACGGACCGGGAAAAACGGCGGCGTGGTGATGCGGAACAGCGGCGTGACCAGTGGAAGCTCTGCGCCGAACTGCGCCAGGAAGTCCCGCCATTGTTCAGGCGCTTCCTTTAACTGTCGCTTCTACGCCTGTTTGCGCTCCCGGCTGAATTCCCCGCCCAGGGTAGCGGACAGGATATCCGTTTCCTCGAGGATCTCGCGCACGGCGCAGCGTTTCAGCACAAGTTCCCCGGGATCATCCTCCCCGTGATGGTCAACCGGACTCACGTTGCCGCCGGGGAACACCCAGTAACCGCCGAAGAACTTGAGCTCGGGGGCGCGCCTGACCAGGTACACCTCAGGTTCTTCATCAGAACCACGGACAAGGATAACGCTGGCGGCTGATTTTATGCTCACGAGCGTTGTTCCAGCAACGGCGCATTCAGCGGCCAGGGGGCGGCCTGTTCCAGTTGGCGGGCGAGTTGCAGGAGGGTGTGCTCGGCGCCGTAGCGGCCGGCGAACTGTACGCCCAGCGGCAGGCCGGCGGAGCTGCGGTGTAACGGCAACGAGATTGCCGGTTGGCCGGTGGTGTTGAACAACGGCGTGAACGGGCAGAAATCAAAGGTGCGCTTCGACCAGGCCTTTGCATCCAGGCCGGGGTCGTTGGCATTGATAACGCCCAGCGGCAGCGGCGGTTGCGTCACGGTGGGCGTCAGCAGGATATCGTATTCCTGGAAGAACCCGCCGATGCCCCGGCATACCTGGTTCGCGGCTGCCTGTGCCCTGAGCAGGGTTTCCGCCTTGATCTGCTTGCCCTCCCGGTAGCAGGCGAGTACGGTCGCTTCCAGGTGATCCTCGTCAACAGGCCGGCCGGTGAGCATTGCCGCATAATCTATGAACACGGCCAGGTTAGCCGCCCACAGGACCACGGTTGCCTCGAAGAAATGCTCCCAGTCGAGGGAAGGCCTGGCCTCAACCACCTGATGCCCCAGTTCTTCGCACAGTTGCGCGGTCTTAGGTATCGTGTCCCTGACCTCCTTGTTAACCTCCACACCCGACCAGGGCTCGTTCATCCAGGCTATTTTCAACGAGCCGGGTTCTTTCAACATGCTGCCTGCATAGGCTTCGCCGGGTATCAGAATCTCGAAAGGATCGCCAATACCGGGCCCTTTGACGGCATCCAGCAGGGCCGCCGCGTCCCTGACTGTCCTGGTCACGGCAAATTCCACCGCCAGCCCGCTCAACGGTTCGGCGCTGTCCGGACCGTTCGGCACCCTGCCCCGACTCGGTTTCAGGCCGACCAGGCCGCAGCAGGAGGCCGGGATGCGAATGGAACCGCCGCCGTCATTGGCGTGGGCAAGCGGGACGATGCCTGCGGCAACCGATGCGGCCGTGGCGCCGCTGGAACCGCCCGGCATTCTTGCCAGGTCCCAGGGATTGCGCGAGGGCCCGTTGACTACCGGTTCCGTGGTGGGGCAGTAACCGAATTCCGGCGTGGAGGCCCGGCCAATGGTGCGCAGGCCGGCCTGGCGGAAGCGCTTCATCAGGTCGGTGTCGTGTTGCGCCCGGATGCCCTGCGCCAGCCTGCTGCCCATCTCGTTCAGCACGCCTTTGGCATGCAGCGCCAGGTCCTTGATCAAAAAAGGCACGCCGTGGAAAGGCGCCCCGGCATCGTCGGAGGCCGCCAGGGGTTCAGGGAAAAGCTCGATGATGGCGTTGATGTCGGGGTTGAGCAGTTCCGCCGCGTCCATGGCGCATTTCAGCGCCTCTTCGCGGTTGATCTCCCTGTTGCGGATCAGTTCGGCGATGCCGAGCCCGTCACAGGAAATGTATTCTGTTAGTTTCATTTCTCCGGGTGTACCCGTATGCGGATTTTGCAATTTACTGTTATATTGCGTGGGTTGCAAGCGTAATTCCGGGGACATGAAATTCGGGGAGAAAATACTTGATATATGGGGTCAGAGTAAAATTTCTGACGAAATTCTTACTCTGACCCCGGGATCACTCCCCAGGCTG
>VYCZ01000095.1:6089-8320 GCA_009843675.1 Gammaproteobacteria bacterium
GCTGTGGCTGTTGCTGTTTTTCCTGTCCGCTCCGCAAATCTGCCAGGCGGAAAGGGAGCTTATCATCGGACTGGCGATGCCGGAGCATGTACCGGCCATGAAGCTGGTGAACGGCATGTATGAGATTTTCCGGGATGAGGTGCATGACAAGGCGAAGGGTGAGATCAGGGTGGAAATCTATTACGGCGGGATGCTGGGGAATGCTGATTCGCGGTTGCGCCAGGTGCGGGCCGGTGTTATCCACATGAGTGATCCGGCCATCGGGAACCTGGCGCCGCTGTACCCCGATATCCAGGTATTAAGCCTGCCCTACCTGTTCCGGGACGTCGATGACGCCTGGGCAATCCTGGATGGGCCAACCGGCGGGAAAATCGCCGAGGGAATGAGGCAGACCACGGGAATACGCGCGCTGGGCTGGTTCATCACCGGTGATTTCGCCCACTACAGTTCAAACCAGCCGATAACGGACGCGGCGGACCTGGCCGGCAAAAAGATCCGGGTCCTGTCTCCCATCAATGCCATCGCGGTCAGTGTGCACGGGGGATCCCCTTTGCCGATACCGTTCAATGAACTGTACACGGCGCTCAGGATAGGCGTGGCGGACGGCGCGGACCTCAACCTGTGGGTCATGGACGTGCTCAGGTTCTACGAGGTCCAGAAATACCTGTTCCTCGACAAACACCGGCTGCCGCTGGCAGTGATGGTGATGAACGCGGAGTTCTTCGATAACCTGCCGCCGCGCCTGCAGGAAATCATACTGCGGGCGGCGGAGAAAGGCATCGCTTACAACCGCGGGATGATGAAGGAACTGGGGCCCGTACTGCCGGAAAAGATACAAGCCGCCGGGGTGACCGTGACCAGGCCGTCTCCCGAAGAACGGGAAATCCTTGCCGGGCCGGCGCTGTCCGCGTCCATGGACTACCTGCGCGGCAGGATGCTGGACCCGGCGCTCATGGATGAAGTGATCGCCGCGAGCAGACATGCCGGGCGCTGACCCCGGCCCGCGGGCCGGCGCGGTGATCGAAAAGCTGGACCGGGCGCTCCGGGTTATTGCCGGCGCCAGCCTGGCGCTGGTCTTCCTGGTCATCATCCTGCAGGTCGCCATGCGGTACCTGTTGCAATCGGTGCCGTTCTTCATGGAGGAAGCCGCGCGTTATCTCTGTGCCTGGGGGATATTTGCCGGGGTCGCGTCCGCCATTTTTCACGGCACCCATATCCGGGTCGCGGTACTGCAGGACAGGTTGCGCAAGACGGGCAGGCCGATTGGACTGTTGCTCGAGTTCACCTGTTTGTGCCTGTATGCGCTGGTAGCCGTGAGCGGCTTCCAACTGGCGCTGTTCCTGCACGCCGAGAAGAGTATCGCCATGGGAATCCCGTTGTCGGTCCCGGTCGCGGCGATCCCTGTTTTCTTTACGGCCGCAGCCATCCTGTCCGTTGCCCGCATCCGTAATTGGCGGAACGGGTCATGAGCGCGTCCCTGGTAACACTGGTTGCCGTATTCCTGGTTCTTATCCTGGCGGGCATGCCCATTGCCTGGGCCATGCTTGCCGCGTCGGTGTCCTGGATGATCCTTACCGGCAATTACCAGTTCCTGCAGGTTATCCCCCAGCGCCTGTTCGAGGGTATCGACGTGTTCGTGCTGCTGGCCATCCCACTGTTCGTGCTGACGGGTGAAATCATCAACGCGGGCAAGGTCACCGACAGGTTGATCAGGATGGCCGACGTCTGTTTCGGCCGGCTGCGCGGCGGGCTGGCGCAGGTCAATATCGGCACATCGATACTTTTTTCCGGCATTACCGGCACCGCGGTCGGAGACGTCGCGGCGCTGGGCCGGGTGTTCATCCCGGCAATGACCGGACAGGGTTTCCCGGCAGCCTATGCGGCCGCCGTCACCGCGGCTTCATCGATTGTCGGTCCCATGGTGCCGCCTTCCCTGGTCATCATCGTCTTCGGCGCGGCCACCGGCATGTCCATTGGCGCCATGTTTGCCGCCTGTGTCGTCCCCGGCATACTGATCGGGGTTATGCAGATGCTGCTGGTTGCCGCGCTGCCGCAGGCGGCTTCCCGGCGCAGGGACATAGATCGATCCTTTCCGGCTGTCATGCAGGCGAGCCGCGCGGCCGCCGTTCCTCTCATGATACCGCTTATCATCATCGTCTCTATTATCAGCGGCATCGCCACGCCTACCGAAGCCGGCGCCATCGCGGCAGCTTATACCCTGCTCATCACCC
>VYCZ01000095.1:8330-11041 GCA_009843675.1 Gammaproteobacteria bacterium
CTCCTGTACCGGACGCTCAGGCTGAATAACCTGCCGGGGATCTTCTCGCGGGCAATGGTATTTTCGTCACAACTGATGATACTGGTCGGGTGCGGCGCAATACTTTCCTGGATCCTGGCCGTGGAGCGCGTGCCGGAGCTGTTGAACGCCTTCCTGGTTTCCACGGACATGTCGGCAGTCACGAGCCTGGTGTTCCTGAACGTGTTTTTATTGATCGCCGGCATGTTTATCGATACCGCCGCGGCAATTATCCTGTTTTCCCCCCTGCTGATGGCCGCGGCAACCAATGTCGGCATCCATCCCCTGCACTTCTCCGTGATCATGATACTGAACCTCAACATAGGCCTGCTCACGCCGCCCCTGGGGATCTGCCTGCTGACTGCCGAAAGCATTGCCGGTTGCGAACTGCCGACATTGATCAGGGCGCTGGCGCCGTTCCTGCTGGTGAATATAATCGCCTTGTTGATAATCACTTACATCCCGGAAATCAGCCTGTTATTGCCCCGTTATCTCGGTATTCAATGATTCGTAAATCAGAGGAGAAATACCATGAATTTATCTGACCCGTTCTGCCATTCGGCGACTCTTCCCATGCCCGTCCCCGCGCTGGAGGCATTTGAATTCCTGACGGATACGGAAATGATGGGCCAATGGGCGTTCGGCGCATGGGGACTGAAACCCGCCGGAAACGGCGTGTTTGTCGGCAACAGCATGTTTGAGGACATGGAAGTCTATTGCCGCCTGAATGCCAGCCGCGAGCTGTTGCAAGTGGATTACGAGGTCGGCGAAGACCCGGCCAGCCTCGCGCCGCGCATCATCTCCAAGGTCATCCCCGGGGAACACCTCGGCAGGGGCGCGGGCAACTGCCTGGTGAGCCTGATTGCCTGGCGCAGCGAGACCGTAAGCGAGGAACGCTGGTGTCTCACCTGCGCGTCACATGAGACGGAAATGTATCGTATCAGGCACTTGCTCGAAGACTGGCGCAGTTAAGCCGGAGTTCTCACACAGTCCTGAACTGACCGTTCACAACCTGTTCAGCAGCGGCTCAACCTCGCTGATCAGCGCATCCTGGTGCGGTTGCAGGGGATGGCCTCCCAGGCCCGCCAGTATCGGATCGAAGGGATCCTCCACCCCGCTGCTGATGCCGGATAACTGCTCCAGTACGGCAAGCCCGAAGAACGGCACCGTGTAGCCGCTGTACCCGCCTTCATGGCACAGGACCAGGCGGCCGCCGCATACCTCGTCCGCGACCTGCATCATCTTTGCCGTCAGGCTGCGAAAGCCTTCACTGGTCAGCATCTGCCGGCCCAGGGGGTCATGCGCCCCGGCGTCAAACCCGGACGGGATGATAATGAAGTCCGGCTTGTATTTTTGCAGCGCCGGGATAATGATCCGGTCGTAGACCGCTTCGTAAGCGCCGACTCCCGACCCCGGGGGCAGCGGCACGTTGATGTTGAAGCCCGCACCGGCGCCCTCCCCCGTCTCGCTGATATGGCCGGAATCCGGCGGGAAACAGTTATCCTGGTGTATTGATATTGTCAGCGCGGCGGGATTGTCCCAGAACGCGGCCTGGGTGCCGTTGCCATGATGCACGTCCCAGTCAACCAGGGCAATGCGGTCCAGCTTGCGCGCTTCCAGCAGGTGCATGCCGGCAATCGCCGCATTGCCGAATACGCAGAACCCCATGCCCATATCCGCCAGGGCGTGGTGTCCCGGCGGCCGCACCAGGGCGTAGGCGTTGTCCACCCTGCCGTCCAGCACCGCGTCGACCGCCTCGATCACGCCGCCGGCAGCCAGGCGGCAGATCTCGAAGCTGCCGCGCCCCATCGCGGTGAAGAATCCCGTCTCGGACACGTACTGGTCGTTCTGCGCCTTAATCCTCTCGTAATGCTCCGGGGTATGAAACCGGCATATCTCCTCTTTCTCAGCCTCCCGCGGTTCGATATGGACCAGGCCCTTCAAGATGCCGCTGACGTCCAGCAGGTTGCGTATGCGCCGCTTGGTTTCCTGGTGTTCCGAATGCACAAACGGCTGCACCGGGTTCCCGTAAGGCATGAAGCCCGCAAAATTGCCGTTCTCATGCCACATATAAAGTTCGTGATAAACAAGACCTGTCGCCATATCGGACTCCTTACGTTTGAAGAATTGGAGAAAAAAGGTTTATCGTCACACTGTTGAGATGGGTATAATACATCAGGTTAGCCCTGTTACTACCGAGATCCGATAATGCTTAAACAAATTCTGCGATTTGTGCTGTTTCTGGGTATCGCGCATTCCGCCCTGGCGGATTTGCCGAATGATGAAGCGGGCAAGGTGGAAACCTTGCCGGTTCCCTACCCGAACGACTGGGGCATCGTTCACGACATCGCTTTCGACCACATGTCCGTGGGCCGGTTCATGGTGCTGGATATCAACGGCGGGGACATCAAGGACTATTTCAAGGGCAGTTTCAACGGCGGCGCCATTGCGGCCTTTGCCCAGGCGCTGAACAAACCGGAGATGTACGTGCTCGAGCATTACTACGACCGCGGCACCCGCGGTAACCGTACGGACCTGTTGACCATTTACGACAGGGCCACCCTGGCGCCTGTCCATGAAATCATCCTCGACGATCCCAAGCTCAAGCGGGCGGAGATACTGGTCAGCAAGTTCGTCATCTCGCTCATCGACAACGAGAGGTTCCTGCTGTTTTACAGCTTCACGCCCGGCAC
>VYCZ01000444.1 GCA_009843675.1 Gammaproteobacteria bacterium
ACTCAGGTCCACGGAATCGATTTTATGCAGCATGCCGCCCGCGCCGCTTTCCCTGATAACGCGGCCGTCTGCATCGCGGAACACCACCCCCAGCGCCTGCGCCATGCCGGTTCCGCCATCGTTGGTGGCTGAACCGCCTATGCCCAGTATGATTTTCCGCGCACCCCTGTCCAGGGCGTCACGGATCAACTCCCCGGTACCATACGACGTAGTCTTGAGCGGGTTTTTGCTGCTGCCGGTCGCCAGGGCCAGCCCGGATGCCGCAGCCATTTCAATAACCGCAGTCCTGCCATCCCCCAGCATGCCGTACGCAGCCGCGACTTTTTGCCCTGCGGGACCCTTGACTCTGCAGGATATCAACTCCCCGCCGGCCGCATCCAGTAACGACCGCACCGTACCCTCCCCGCCGTCGGCCATGGGTATCCTGATGCAATCGGCATCGGGCAGCGCTCTTTTAATACCGGCTTCCATGGCCTCGGCAACTTCCAAAGAGGTCAGGCTGCCCTTGAATGAGTCGGGCGCAAGAATAATCTTCATAGGGTCTAACGTACCTGGTAGGTGACGCTGTCACCAACGGAAATGTTCTTTTGTCGCACCTGCCCTGAGTTCAACTCCAGAACAGCCTTGACCTTGCCGTCAGAGGGCATCACGGTAGTGGATTCAGTCCGGGCATTCTCAACGATCTTGACGATATGCCCGTTGCTGTCGATATAGATTATATCAAGCGGGATAAAAGTATTCTTCATCCAGATGTTCATGCGTTGGGGTTTTTCATTCAGCAACAGCATACCCTGGCCCTCGGGCATCGATGACCGGTACATCAGCCCGATGCTTTTCAGGCGGTTGGTATCGGCAACCTCAACCCGGTAGTTGAGTTCGCCGGATTTGGTGGCGATAGTCAGCGAACCGGTCTTGAACTGAGTCTGCGCGGTACATCCTGCGGCAATGAAAAGCAGCAAGACAAGGCAGCCGCCCCGACAATTTACTCTTCTAATTAACAACTCTGACTTCATGACTTTAGACACTTAATTCCTGTCTTCTATCCCCTGGCCCCTGCTTCAACCAATGTTCTTATTATCTTCCTCGGTTTTCGTTTCCATACTGTAGCCGCTGTCCTGCCTGCTCAGGTTGACCGCATGTTTCTGGGAATAAATGTCGTACACTTTTTCCGGGGTAAGACCCGAGCATATCAGCGCGGAGACGAGAAAATGCAGGATGTCGATCAGTTCGACCCGGATATTCTGTATGTCGATCTCATCCTTGCTCCACCATTTCCACAACAGTTCCTCGTCAAGCTCCAGTATTTCCTCGCGCATCGCCCTGGAATAGTTTGACAGCCAGACATTGGGCAGGTCGTTCACCTTCAGGTCACCCCTGTTGACCTCGGCGAAAATAGTGTCCATGGCCAGGGGGTTCCCCGATGTGTCCTTCAGGCTGTTCTTTTTGAAAACATAATCGTTCAGATCCGATTGCATGGAAAAAATGCGTTTCAACATGTCGTTTTCAGCCGGTGTTTCGGTAGTCATGGCAAGCGTCCCGTGTTTTTGTAGTCAAGTCTGTTCTGAGGTACGTTATAATGGCGTTCAGTATAAACCCCGCTATTATTGCCGTTTTAACCATCACCGTACACACTTTATGACCATGGATATTGAACTGATCAGTTTTGACCTGTGCCCGTTTGTACAGCGTTCCGTCATCACCCTGCTGGAAAAGAACATTCCGTTCAAGCGCACCAACATCGACCTGGCGAACAAGCCGGACTGGTTTTTACAAATTTCGCCCCTGGGGAAAGTGCCGGTGCTGCGCATCAACGGCAACATCCTGTTCGAGTCGGCGGTCATCAACGAATACCTGGATGAAATCACCCCCCCGTCCATGCACCCCGGGGACCCGCTGGAAAAAGCGGCGAACCGGGCATGGATCGAATTCGGCTCGGAACTGTCCAACCTGTCGTTCAGGATGCTGATTACGCAGGACAACAAGGTGCTGGACGATTCTCTCCAGGCATTACGGGATAAATTCGGGTTCCTGGACAGGAACCTTGACGCCGCCCCCTTCTTCAACGGCGCGGACTTCTCGCTCATCGACGCGGCCTACGCGCCCGTGTTCATCCGCATCGAATACCTGTTGAAGCAGGTGATAGATGACATTATCCCACCTGACTGCGGCCGGGTGCTTGCCTGGAGCGATGCCATCCTGGAGCGCCCGTCGGTGCAGGGCAGCATCATCGACCGCTTCACCGAACTGGCGACGGAACGGTTCAAAAAACGGGGCGGTATCCTGCTGCAGGGAATTAAGGGGTCAGAGTAAGTGTCGTCAGAATTTTTACTCTGACCCCATCTATCACGGAGTTTTACGCATGCTTCTGCAGCACCACGCGGTAGCACTGCAGGCGGTTAGTAAGGAAACAGTTTGCCGCCCCCCACAGGTACAGCCGGAAGCGCCGGTAATCTGCGCCGCCGAATTTCTCGATGATGAAATCCCGGTTGGCATCGAAACGTTTAGCCCAGTGGACAAAGGTCAGGTAATAACTGTGCCGGTCATCCCATACCCCCTTCAGGTCAAACGGCATCGACGCCAATGATTTAAGGAAGTCGTGCAGAACGAAGAAAGAATGGTTGCCGGGATAGATGTGTTGCGTAATAAAGGATGATTTCTCATACTTCCGCAGTTCTGCGCTGGCATCGAGGAACACGTAACCGCCGGGCTTGAGCAAGCGGTCAAAACAGGCAAGCACATCGGTGTAGTTGGGCAGGTGCTCCATCACTCCCAGGATGGCAATGGCATCGAACTGCTTTTTGGGTCTGTACTCGAGCACATCCATTAACTTGGTAGTGATTGGGAGGTTCTGCTCGCTGGTCAGTTGCTGCATGAACTTCAGAGACTGCTTTGCTATGGTAAGGCCTGTTACCTTGACGCCCTTGCGCGCCGCGTACTCCGCAAACGAACCCCAGCCTACACCGACGTCCAGCACTTCGCTACCGGGCTTCATCTTGCATCGTTCCAGGATAAAGTCCATTTTCCGCCGTATCGCTGTCGAGAGCGGTTCGTTATCCGACTCGAATATGCCCTGGGTGTAACATCGGAACTCTTCGTCCAGGAACGACAGGTAGAACGAGTGGTCCCGCTCGTAATGACGGCTGATGGCCGCCTTGTTGACCCTGACTTGACCCAGCAGCACCGGTGCGATGAAACGCCAGATCCACCTGAACCGGTGCCGGTCCTGTAGTTTCTCGCGCAGATCGTACATTTCAATGATATCACCCTCGACATCGAACCAGCCGTCGATGTACGCATTGGCGATGATGCCTTCGTCAAACGATGCAATGGCCCGCAGACCCCTGGGGTGGGTCATGTGTAGTTTGAAACGCGGGGAACCCGCGCCAATCCGGTGTTCACTCCCATCCTGAAGGACCATGTCAAAACTCACTGCGGCTCCCCGGAAACCCTTGGAGATAATCTTCAGCAGGCGGGCTTCATTGCCCTGCGCTGATTTTATTATATTGCCTTCCGTCACTTGCGCGTTTCCCTGAACGTCTTGTGGCTTACCGGCACGATCATCTAGAATAGACGCCATTGTTCACTACACCTTCTTTGTTCTACGTTAACATCGCATATTAGGTTATTTTAAACTAATCAATATGACAACCCCCACCGGGGGATTCATGTTATCCGGTCTCCATGAACCACCACCACGAAAATATCAACCCGGACGAGGTTGAAAAATTCGAACGCCTGGCCCATGACTGGTGGGACGCCGCAGGTCCCATGAAAGCCCTGCACGATATCAACCCGGTGCGCCTGGCCTATATCAGCGATAACGTAACGCTGGACGGCAGGCGCGTGCTCGACGTCGGCTGTGGCGGCGGCATCCTGACGGAGTCCCTGGCGCTCCTCGGCGCAACGGTACGGGGGCTGGATGCCGGCGAGGCAGTCATCCGGGTGGCTGCCCGGCATGCGCAGGAAAACGGCCTGGAGATAGAATACACTGCCGCAAGCCTGGAAGGCTTCGCCGCAGGCAATGCCGGCTGTTTCGACGTACTCACCTGTATGGAACTGCTGGAACATGTACCGGACCCCGAGGAACTGCTGCAAGCCTGCGCCCGGGTATTGACTCCCGGCGGTCACCTGTTCCTGGCGACCATCAACCGCAACCTGAAGTCCTACCTCGGCGCCGTTATCGGCGCCGAGCGCCTGTTTGGACTGCTGCCGGAAGGTACGCACGACTACGCCGGCTTCATTCGCCCATCCGAACTGAAACGCTGGCTGCGCAATGCCAATTTCGACGTACTTGACATCAGGGGAATGCTTTACGTCCCCGGCCTCAGGTACTGTGCACTGATCGACGACCCCGGTATCAACTACCTGCTCCACGCACGGCTTGCCGGTTAATCATCAACGAACAGGCGCATGCACAACAATATCAAACACGTCCTGTTCGACCTGGACGGGACCCTGGTGGACACCGCCCCCGACCTGGCTTTCGCGCTGAACCGGACCCTGGTCAAGCGCGGCAGGGAACCGCTGCCCTTCGAAATGATACGCCCAAGCGTTTCCCTAGGTGGCGTAGCATTGGTGAAACTGGGATTCAGGCTGGATGAATCCGACCCGGAATTCACCCCGGTGCGTAACGAGTTCCTGGCCATCTACCGGGACAACCTCTCCACGCACAGCCGCCTGTTTCCCGGAATGGAACTGGTGCTGGACAGGCTTGAAGAAACCGGCGTGTCCTGGGGTATCGTCACCAATAAACCCGCCTGGTTGACCGATCCGCTGATGCAGGCGTTGCAACTGGATACGCGTACCCCATGTATCGTCTCCGGCGACACGCTGGAACACCGCAAACCGCACCCTGCCCCGCTGCTCCATGCCTGTAAACTGTTGCAGTGTGAGCCGCGCGAGACCGTGTACATAGGCGACGACAGGCGCGATGTTGCAGCAGGGACAAGCGCCGGCATGGCAACCCTGGTGGCTTCTTACGGCTACATCGTTTCGACCGAGGACCCCGGGAACTGGGGCGCGGACGGCTTCATCGACAGTCCGGAAGACATCCTGCCCTGGATCAGGGCCGGCGGCAGATGACGCCGGAAGATTACTGCAGCAACAAGGCCGCTCCTGCCGGCTCCAACCTGTATTACTCCACCTTGTACCACGATGCGCAGACCAGGCGCATACTGCACGCCCTGTTTGCCTTCCATCATGAATTGAATGAAGTAGTCTGCGAATCATCGGACCCCGGTGCGGCGCGGGTAACCCTGTACTGGTGGTTCGAGGAGATCGGCAGGCTGTTTTCCGGAGAGGCAAGACATCCGGTTACCCGTGAATTGTCTCAAATCGATAATGCGGACTATCTCTCCCAACAGGAGCTGATGGGCTGCATTGCGGCGACGGCGCAGTTCCTTGATACCCCGGAGAGCGACAATTACCAGTCCTGGCTGGCGCGCCACGACGCCGCCTCCGGTCAAATCTGGAAAACGGCAGGTCGGGCCTGCGGCTGCTCAGACCCGGATACACTGGCTACCCTGGTAGGCGCCGGCTCCTGCCACGGCGCATTCGAACTGCTGCACCATGTCAGGCACTTCGCCGGACTGGGCCTGAACGTCCTCCCGGCCGACCTGCTTGCAAGCCACAATCTCGACCTGGAAACCGTCATTCGGCCCGATGCCGGTGCGACCACATCAGGCTTCTTCACCGACCTGTTCGACCGGCTGCACAATGATATCGGTAACTTCTTGAGTGCCTTGCAGGAAAAAAACGCAGACGCCCCGTTGTTCTCCATCACGCTGCTGAGAATCCTGGACGCCCTGTGCCGCGAATACCGCAGCGCCGGTAAGCCGATCACCCACAGCCGCATCTCCCTCACCCCCATCCGGAAACTCTGGATAGCCTGGCGAACGTCCCGTAATCCGGGGTCAGAGTAAGTGTCGCCAGAATTTTTACTCTGACCCCATATATCTCCAACACATACCTACCAATTCCCGGTAAGCATCAGCAGACCCGGTATCCAGCCGGTGAAGATGGCGATGGCAATCGTGGCATAAGGCAGCGCCTTGCCGAAGTTTTTGCCCGGCACGTAGGCCAGGTAGAACATATACCACAACGCGCCCCAGGCCAGCCACATGGTGCCGAGACGGTATTCTCCGGCCTGGTAGTTGAGCGTGAAATAGGGAATGGTCGTCAGCGCAACAAAGAAACAGTACCAACCCAGGCCGCGCAGGTCGAGATCAAACCAGAGGCTCGCTGCGATATAGAGGTAGGTGAACGCGAACAGCAGGATTCCCGCCACCCCGTAATAATCCTGGGTGGCATCGGCACGCACCAGGCTCAACAGGGCGGCAAACAGGAACAGAAATCCGGCTAGAAAATTGAACACCGCCATCGAGCGGTCATCGGCGCGTTTTAGCCCGCCCATCCCGTTGATGAATAGCACTGCTCCGACAAAAATCAGCGTCAAACCAAGCATACCCATTGTTCATGTCCTCCAGGTGGCGCAATCCATAAGGATTCTACATGAAAGAATTGATTCCTTCCGATCAGAAATAAAGCGTCATTTATAAGGCCAACGCAACCTCACCCGTAACCGCCTCAAGGTCTGCGCGTCCAGGTTATCGCGGGTCAGCACGCAGGAACGGGTGCGGCCGCCCGGTTCCCTGAAGCACAGGACCACTATGTTCGGGTGGACCAGCGCGCCGGGCAGCAGCCTCAAGTCAACGGCTGCGCGCCCGGGCCGCAGCAACTGCCAGCGGTCGCCCCTGTCCAGCTTGAAACAGATATTCTCCGGTGACAAGAACCGCTTCAGGTAAAAACCGTAGTGCGTCAGGACGCCGGCCCCGATCAGGACAGTCACCGTATGCGGGAGATCCGCCAGGACCAGACAGAAAATGGCGCCGGCATGCGCCAAGGTATTGAACAGGCAGACCCGCATCGACGGGCGGTAGGGAATGAATATCGGCAGTTCCAGTGGAAATTCCATGCCGGTTACGTCTGGTAGTCCTTTCTCTTGCATTCCCTTTCGGCTGTTTACAGGTGGTGTTGCATTCCCATGCGTGACTATTGACTATAACAGGATACTGAAGATTTTGCTAACATAAACCTATGACCGGAACCCACCCGTTGCGGAGACTGGGAAAAAAACGGCCGTTGCATCGACTTCTGAACACACATCCCGTAACCGTCGCGTTGCTCGGCGCGCTGTTGCTGATATCGGCTGCCGCTCCGGGAGTAGCCGGAGACCTGACCCTAACCCTGGCGGCCTGGAATATCGAACACCTGGCGGCTGAAGACGACCGGGGCTGCCGGCCGCGGGAAGCCGCCGGCTACAAGGCAATCAGGCGTTACCTAGGGCAGGCCGGTGCGGACGTGATAGCGTTCCAGGAAGTGGAAAACCTGCGCGCCGCGCAATGAGTGTTTCCCGCATCGGACTATGACATTCATATCTCGGAACGGCCCACCCGGGAATTCCCCGAATGCTACGATATAGCCCGGGACCGGTTGATGCAGCGCACGGGATTTGCCGTCCGCAAGGACCTTGCCGCTCGCCTGGGACTGAAGGCAGTCCGGCAACCCGACGTCAGCGAACTGCAGGGCTCCCGCGAGTCCGGCCGCTGGGGTGTTTATCTCGTCCTGGAACCGGTTGCTGCCGAAGAGGGTAACCTGCAACCGCTGCACCTGCTTTCCATTCACCTTAAATCAGGCTGCACATACCAGTCCGTCGGCGGGAAGAAAGCCAGGGAGAATTGCCGCCTGCTTCATGGGCAGGTCGAGACGTTATCTGGCTGGATCAATACCCGCGCCCGCCTGGACCAGGATTTCATCATCGCCGGCGATTTCAACCGCCAGCTTGACCAGTTGAGCGACGAAGTGTGGCTGCTGCTGGAATCGGGCGGCAGGAGCGGAATGTATGTTGACCTGGAAAAGGCGCTGCAGGGTATTAAGCATCCGCGTCCCTATAACCCGAAATACCCGTTCGCCATCGATCACATCGTCTACAACCGGGCCCTGGACGGCCTGGTGGTCGAAGAGGAAACGTTTTTTGACGTCCGAGCAGACAAATATTCGGACCACCTGCCCCTCTTTACCGTGTTTGATCTTGCGCGTTCGGGGGGAAGCGAGGATTAATTCATAAGAATAATACCGTTTCGGTATAATACGCCTCTTTTCCAACGGGAAATGAATGGCTGATTCACAAACACCGCTGTCGCCGTTTTTACAGTACCGGCCGCAGTTGACCTCGGTGCTGTCCATCACGCACCGTATCACCGGCGTATTGCTCAGCATAGGCGCCGTATTGTTGAGCTTGTGGCTGGTAGCCATTGCCGCGGGCGCAGAGACATACGCCGCGCTCAGCGGGCACATCACCGCCTGGTACGGCCGGTTTGTCATCTTCGGTCTCGTGTTTTCGCTGTATTACCACCTGTGCAACGGCATCCGCCACCTGTTCTGGGATATGGGACTGGGACTGGAAATCACGACCGCGTACCGTAGCGGATACGCGGTGGTGGTTGCTACGCTGCTGTTGACGATCCTTACCTTCTGGGCCGGGAACACATTGTGATCACGCGGCACTTGTCTCGCAAAAGCGCCGGCGCCGCGGAAAGCGTCCGGCGCTGGTGGTACCAACGGCTGTCCGCCGTCGCCCTGCTCCCCCTGAGCCTGTGGTTTATCTATGAACTGGCCGGCCTGGCTTCACTGGAATACACCGTAGTGCGCGAGTGGCTCGCCGCCCCTTCCACCGCCATCCTGTTCATCCTGCTGGTGCCTGTACTGTTTTACCACGCCCTTATCGGGATGGAGGAGGTCATCGAGGACTACGTCGCGGACGGATGGCGCAAGACCGCGGCAATCAACCTTGCAAGATTTAGCGCCGCCCTGTGCGCGCTGGCCTCCATGCTAGCCGTAATGGCCGTCACCATCGGCATTTGATAAATGAGCAGCGCCTACCAACTCATCCGGCATGAATACGACGTGGTCGTCGTAGGCGCCGGCGGCGCCGGCTTGCGCGCCACCTTCGGCATGGCCGAAAAAGGACTGAAAACCGCCTGCATCACCAAGGTCTTTCCCACCCGCAGCCATACCGTAGCTGCCCAGGGCGGCATGAGCGCGGCCCTCGGCAACATGGGCGAGGATGATTGGCGCTGGCACATGTATGACACCGTCAAGGGGTCCGACTGGCTGGGCGACCAGGACGCCATCGAGTACATGTGCAAGGAGGCAGCTACCGCTGTGATAGAACTGGAACATTACGGCGTGCCGTTCTCGCGCACCACGGACGGGAAGATCTACCAGCGTCCGTTCGGCGGCATGACCACGAACTACGGCGAGGGCACGGCGCAGCGTACCTGCGCCGCCGCGGACCGCACCGGCCACGCCATCCTGCACACCCTGTACCAGCAGTCCCTGAAGCATGACGCCGAGTTTTTCATTGAATATTTTGCCATCGACCTGGTGATGGACGAGGAAGGCGTCTGCCGCGGCGTGCTGGCCTGGGACCTGGAGCAAGGCGAACTGCATTGTTTCCGCGCCCATACCGTTGTCCTGGCCACCGGAGGCTACGGCCGCGCATACTTCTCCTGCACTTCGGCTCATACCTGCACCGGGGACGGCAATGCGATGATATTGCGCGCGGGCCTGCCATTGCAGGATATGGAGTTCATCCAGTTCCACCCCACCGGCATCTACGGGGCCGGAGTGCTGATTACCGAGGGAGTGCGCGGCGAAGGCGGCTACCTGACAAACTCGGAGGGCGAGAGGTTCATGGAAAGATACGCTCCGAATGCAAAAGACCTGGCCTCCCGGGACGTGGTGAGCCGTTCCATGACCATTGAGATCAGGGAAGGCCGCGGGATTGGCCCGGAAAAGGATCACCTGTACCTGCACCTGGAACACCTGGGGCCGGAAGTCATCAACGAACGCCTGCCGGGCATCGCCGAATCGGCCCGCATTTTCGCCGGGGTGGACGTGGGCAGGGCGCCCATTCCCGTGCTCCCCACGGTGCATTACAACATGGGCGGCGTCCCCACCAATTACCACGGGCAGATGGTTACGCGGCAGGACGGCAACCCCGACAATATCGTTCCCGGGCTTATGGCCATCGGCGAGGCGGCCTGCGTGTCGGTGCACGGCGCCAACCGCCTGGGTTCGAACAGCCTGCTGGACCTTATAGTATTCGGTCGCGCCGCGGCCCTGTGCGCCGCCAGGGAAATCAAACCCGGCGCGCCGCACAAGGCTCTGGGCGCCTCGGCCACCGAAGCTGCCCTGGCGCGCTTCGACCGCATCCGTTATGCAGGCGGCGACACGCGCACCGCTGAAATACGCAACAGCATGCAACGTACCATGCAGACCAATGCGGCCGTGTTCCGCAGCGGGGAAATCCTGGCCGAAGGCGTCTCGAAAATGGATGCCGTCTACCGGTCGTTCGACCGGGTAAGCACGGCCGACCGTTCCCTGGTATGGAATACCGACCTGGTGGAGACCCTGGAACTTGAGAACCTGCTGCAATGCGCGCAGGCAAGCATCCGCTCCGCGGCAAACCGCACCGAGAGCCGCGGCGCCCACGCCCGGGAGGATCACCCGGAACGGGACGATGAGAACTGGATGAAACATACCCTGTCCTGGCTGGACCCGGGCACGGGCGAGGTGAGGTTTGACTACCGGCCGGTACACCTCAATACCCTGACGGACGAGGTGGAGGCGATACCCCCGAAAAAGCGGGTATATTAATCCGCAGATTGATTTATCCGCAGATTACGCAGATGAACGCAGATTATTTTTGATTTATTCTTTGATTTAGTGCTCAACCAGATTATCGTGCTGAAACATTACAATAAGAAAGACAAAATAATAACAAACATAATATCATCTGCGTTCATCTGCGTAATCTGCGGATAATTTAACATCTGTCATGGCACAATTCACATTACCGAAGAACTCCAAGGTCAAGCCGGGAAGAACATTCCCGTTGAATGGCAATGCGGAGCGGAAAAAGAACTTGCAGGTCTATCGCTGGGACCCGGACACCGGCGAGAACCCCAGGATGG
>VYCZ01000369.1 GCA_009843675.1 Gammaproteobacteria bacterium
GAGCGCTAAGGTTCATTCTACATAAAGTAAGATGACAAATCAGGGAATCAACCCGTGAATTGTCAGTTGTCAGATCCAAGGGATGCTGGTGTTGCCTACGGGAAATCTCCCTCAGGAGAATCAGTAGCCAATAGCCTGACCAGTTCAGGAAGACATGCTCAGTTGATTTTCTCTGGCACTGTAACTGATATTACTCTTGATACTCAGGGACTTGATCTTGGCGTAGTAACGGTATCCGGGTCGGGAAATTACGATGGAGATACGTTTACAATTCAATACGAAAACGAAAATATTTGTGCACATAAGCAAAGTTATTCAACAACGACGCCGTTCGTTTTAGGCCCTGACTCCATAGGCTATGTACCGCTTGATGGCACTGTATTTGATAACTCCGACCTGTACCAACAATTCCAAAAAGGCACCAGGCCCAAAGTTGACGTTATCGCCGTTTTGGCATCAAATCAGATTACACAAATATCAAACATAATGGACGCATGGCAGCAAGTACGGGCTGCAATACCAAACGGAAAGTGTAATTTTGAGTATAAAACGCCTTGGTTGAGTAAATAACTTGAGATCATGCCATCAGCTGGCGGTGGGTTCCTCTGAAAAACTAAAACAACTCCGCCGGACTGACCAGGATGCCGTCCTCATCGGAATAGAGATAATCTCCCGGTTTAATAGTTGCATCACCAAAAGCCAAGGGGATGTCGCGTTCGCCCTCGCCTTTCTTGACGCTGCGCCTGGGGTTCGTGCCGAGGGCTTTTATGCCGATGTCCAGAGTTGAGACGACTGTGGAATCCCTTATACATCCATTGATTACCAGTCCTGCCCAACCATTCCTCATCCCCAGTTCCGCCAGTTTGTCGCCTACCAGGGCGCAACGGATTGAGGCGCCGCCGTCCACCACCAGCACGCGGCCGTTGCCGGGTTCTTCCAGGGCTGCCCGGACCAGCGAGTTGTCCTCCAAACACTTTACCGTTGAGATGGGGCCGGAGAACCGGCTCTTGCGCCCGAAAGACTGCATGAGGATATTGGCGACCTGCACCTTGCCTTCATGTTCATCATGAAGGTCTGCCGTTGAGAATGTCATATCTGAAATTCGGGGGTCAGAGTAAAAATTCTTCGAATTTCTTACTCTGACCCCTTTTTCTTTCTGCCACGCGGCCAGTCTTTCACGACTTTGGTTTCCCGTTTGCTCATGGACAGGGCGCCGGATTCCACGTCCCTGGAGATTGTGGCGCCCGCGGCGATAGTGGCGCCATCGTTTATTTTGAGAGGGGCGATGATCTCGGTATTGGAGCCGATAAACACGTCGTTGCCGATGATGGTTTTATGTTTCTCGACCCCGTCATAGTTGCAGGTGATCGTCCCGGCGCCGACGTTGACCCGTTCACCCACCTCGCTGTCGCCGATATAGCTCAGGTGGTTGGCTTTCGAACTCTTGCCAATCTCCGATTGTTTTATCTCGACGAAATTGCCGATATGCACGTCTTCGTCAAGGCTGGAACCGGGGCGGATCCTGGCGAATGGCCCGATTCGGTTTCTAGCGCCGATGTCGGCATTGTCGATAACGCAATTGGCAAGGATGTTTGCCCCGTCCCCGATACGGGTATCCCGGATAACGCAGTTGGGACCGATTGAAACCTGGTTGCCGATACTGACCTCCCCTTCGATAACCACGTTTATATCGATGAAGACGTCCTCGCCTGCTTCCAGGGCCCCGCGCAGGTCGAAGCGGGCCGGGTCAGCCAGCGTCACCCCCTGGCTCATCAGTTGCCTCGCCTGCACAAGCTGGTAGTGTCTTTCCAGTTCGGCCAGTTGGACGCGGTCATTCACCCCCTTTATCTCCATGACCGAAGCCGGCTGGACCGTATTAACGCCAACACCTTCACTGACGGCGTGCCCGACAATGTCCGTCAGCAGGTATTCCTGCTGCGCGTTATCGTCCGTCAACATGCCCAGCCATTTTTTCAGCATGCCGACGCGTACGACCATCATCCCGGTATTGATCTCGCGCAACCGTTTTTCCGGTTCGTTTGCATCCCTCTCCTCAACGATTCTCAGAATATTGCCGGCATCGTCCCGCACTATCCGGCCGTAGCCCGCCGGGTCATCCAGATGGGCGGTAAGAAGGCTGAAGCCGGTATCAGCGGCCTGCTCCACAAGAGTTGTCAGGGTATGCACGGTGATCAGCGGGACATCGCCATAGAGCACGATGACGTGATGGGAGGCAGTGATGGAATCGATGGCCTGTAACACAGCATGGCCCGTTCCCAGTTGCCGTTCCTGCCTGACCCAATGAGCGTTAAACGCGCCGTGGGCCGCGCGCAGTTGATCCCCCTCGTGCCCGTAAACGATATAAATATCATCACAGGACAGGAGGTTTGCGGTATCGTACACATGCGCCAGCAGGGTTTTGCCCGCCAGGGTATGCATTACCTTGGGCAGCGAGGAGCGCATACGCTTGCCCTTTCCGGCGGCAAGGATGACAGCGCTCAGGGGCATGGCTGAGAAGGGGCTTCCGGTTAACTGCGTCCGGTCCGTTTGCGCATCCGGCGGATGGCCTGCAACTGCGCTACAGCCTCCGCATTCTTTGCCAGCGCTGTTGCATACTCTATATTCGCATCCCGGTCATGCAACTGGCGTTCCGCTTCTTCCCTGGCCTTGAGCACTGCCGCTTCGTCCAGGTCCTCGGCCCGCATGGCCGTGTCCGAGAGCACGGTCACCACCTTCGGCTGGACCTCCAGCATCCCGCCGGAGACATAGAATCCTTCCTCCTCGCCGTTCTCCTGCCGGACGCGGACTTCTCCCGGGGCAAGCCGGGTAACCAGCGGCGTATGGCCCGGCGCGATACCTACCTCGCCCAGTATTGCCGGAGCATAGCCCCTCTCCGCCTCCCCGGAAAAGATCGCCCTTTCCGCACTGACGAGATCGACTGGAATGGTAGCCATGTTGATGCCCGAATTGATTTATTCCTTAAGTTTAGACTGATTTGCCTTTTTCCACCGCTTCCTCGATTGTCCCAACCATGTAAAACGCCTGCTCCGGCAGGTGATCGAATTCACCGTTGACGATGGCCTTGAAGCCCTGGATGGTATCCTTCAGTGAAACGTATTTTCCGGAAGTGCCGGTAAAGACTTCCGCCACCGTGAAGGGTTGCGACAGGAAACGCTGTATCTTGCGCGCCCTGGCCACTACCAGTTTATCTTCCTCGGACAATTCATCCATACCCAGGATCGCGATGATATCACGCAGCTCCTTGTAACGTTGCAGGGTGTTCTGCACGGACCGGGCCGTTTCGTAATGGTCCTGCCCGACTACCAGCGGATCAAGCTGCCGCGAAGTGGAATCCAGCGGGTCAACGGCAGGGTAGATGCCCAGCTCGGCGATCTGCCTTGAAAGCACCACCGTCGCATCGAGGTGCGCGAAGGTCGTGGCGGGTGACGGGTCGGTAAGGTCGTCCGCCGGCACGTACACCGCCTGGATTGAGGTAATGGAACCAGCCCTGGTGGAAGTGATACGCTCCTGCAACCGGCCCATCTCTTCGGCCAGGGTCGGCTGGTAGCCCACCGCGGACGGCATGCGCCCCAGCAGGGCCGATACTTCGGTGCCGGCCAGGGTGAAACGGTAAATATTGTCGATGAACAACAGGACGTCGCGACCCTCATCGCGGAATTTTTCCGCCAGGGTCAGGCCGGTCAATCCGACCCGCAGCCGGTTGCCCGGCGGCTCGTTCATCTGCCCGTAGACCATGGATACCTTTGATTCTTCCAGGTTCTCGATATTGACCACCCCGGCTTCCTGCATTTCGTGGTAGAAGTCGTTACCCTCGCGGGTGCGCTCGCCTACACCCGCGAACACGGACAGGCCGGAATGCTGGGTGGCGATATTGTTGATGAGTTCCATCATGTTGACCGTCTTGCCTACGCCGGCGCCGCCGAACAGGCCGACCTTGCCGCCCTTGGCAAAGGGACAGATCAGGTCGATGACCTTGATGCCGGTCTCAAGCAGTTCCGTCGTGGGGCTGAGATCGGTAAACGTCGGCGCGTCCCGGTGGATGCTCCATTTTTCTTCGGCAGTGACCGGGCCGCGTTCATCAATCGGGTCGCCCAGCACGTTCATGATGCGGCCCAGGGTCTTCTCACCGACCGGGACCGAGATCGGCGCACTGGAATTATCCACCTTCAGGCCCCGTTGCAAGCCGTCCGTGGAACCCAGTGCAATCGTGCGCACTACCCCGTCGCCCAGTTGCTGCTGCACTTCCAGGGTAGTCTCCACGCCTTCGGCATCCACGTTCAACGCATCGTAAACTTTCGGGATGGCGTGGCCGGGAAATTCCACGTCAACTACCGCGCCGATGATTTGTACAATGTTTCCGGCATTCATCAGATTTTTGTCCTCTTTAATCTATTTGATCTCTATGTGACAATCGGCAGGTCGGGATAGCCTTTTCAAGACACACTGTGAATACGTCAATGTACGCTCCCTTCCAGCCATCCATGGCTTCCAGTGGGTCTTGAAAAGGCTATCCCGACCTGCCACCAATACTTACACCGCGGCTGCCCCTCCTACGATCTCGGAGATTTCCTGTGTAATTGCGGCCTGGCGGGCCTTGTTGTATATCAATTGCAATTCGTCTATCAGGGTGCCGGCGTTATCGGAGGCGCTCTTCATGGCTACCATGCGGGCTGCCTGTTCGCAGGCGATATTTTCCACTACGGCCTGGTAAATCAGGGATTCCACGTAGCGTTGCAATAACTGGTCGAGCACTTCCCTGGCATCCGGTTCATAGATGTAATCCCAGATATGCGTAAGGTCATCGTCTCCCAGGTGGCGTATCGGGATTAGCTGTTCCACTGTCGGTCTCTGTGTCATCGAATTGATGAATTGATTGGACACTATGTGGAGTTCGTCGATTTTCTCTTCCAGGTAGGCGTCCAGCATTACCTTGATGGCGCCGATAAGGGTATCCAGCCCGGGCGTGTCACCGATATGGGTCGTCTGGGCGATGATGTTCGCGCCCAGCCTCCTGAAGTAAGCGACTGCCTTGTTGCCGATGATGCTGAGGTCGATCTCTATGCCAGCATCATCCCATTCTTTCATTCCGGCAAGCACATCCCGATACAGGTTCGAGTTCAGGCCGCCGCACAGGCCGCGGTCCGTGGAGATGATTACCAGCCCCACGCGCCTGACTTCCTCGCGTTCAACCAGGTACGGGTGCTTGTATTCGGGGTTGGCCGCGCCCAGGTGCGCGATTACGTTGCGGATTTTATCGGCATAGGGCCGCGCCATGCGCATCCGTTCCTGGGCCTTGCGCATCTTGCTGGCCGCCACCATCTCCATCGCCTTGGTGATCTTCTGGGTGTTCTTCACACTGGCGATCTTGGTGCGTATTTCTTTACCTACTGCCATCTGCGTAACCTGCGGATATTCTCGACCTTACCAGGTGTGGTTGTTTTTGAATTCTTCCAAGCTGTCCTTCAATGTGGCCGCCACCTCGTCGGTGTACTCCGCCTTTTCCTGGATTTCAGCCATGAGTTCCTTGCGTTCGCTGTGCATGAAGTTGTGCAGCGCCGCCTCGAAGTCGCCGACTTTTTCCAGTTCGACATCATCGAGATAACCGTTTTCCACCGCATACAGGCTGACGGCTATGCCGGCCACGCTCAGCGGGGAATACTGTTTCTGCTTCATCAGTTCCATTACCCGCTGGCCGCGCTCCAGTTGCTTGCGGGTCGCCTCGTCCAGGTCGGAGGCAAACTGGGCGAATGCCGCCAGTTCGCGATACTGGGCCAGCGCCAGGCGGATACCGCCGCCCAGCTTCTTGATGATCTTGGTCTGCGCCGCGCCGCCTACCCGTGAAACGGACAGGCCCGCGTTGATGGCGGGGCGGAAGCCGGAATTGAACAGGTCCGTCTCCAGGTAGATCTGGCCGTCGGTGATGGATATCACGTTGGTCGGCACGAACGCGGATACGTCACCCGCCTGGGTCTCGATGATGGGCAGGGCGGTAAGGGAGCCGGTCTTCCCCTTGACTGCGCCGTTGGTCAGTTTCTCCACGGCATCCTCATTGAGGCGGGAAGCCCGCTCCAGCAGGCGCGAATGCAGGTAGAAAACGTCACCGGGATACGCTTCGCGGCCCGGCGGACGCCGCAACAGCAATGACACCTGGCGGTATGCCCAGGCCTGCTTGGTCAAATCGTCATAGATGATCAGGGCGTCCTCGCCGCGATCGCGGAAATATTCGCCCATGGCACAGCCGGCGGAGGGCGCGATGTATTGCATGGCCGCCGAGTCCGAGGCCGTGGCCGCCACCACGATGGTGTGTTCCATGGCGCCGTGCTCTTCCAGTTTGCGAATCACCACGTTCACGGAGGACGCCTTCTGGCCGATGGCAACGTAGATGCATTTCACCCCGGTGCCTTTCTGGTTGATGATGGTATCAATCGCCACCGCAGTCTTGACGGTCTGCCGGTCGCCGATGATCAGTTCGCGCTGGCCGCGCCCGATGGGAACCATGGAGTCGATGGATTTCAGGCCGGTCTGTACCGGTTGCGCGACGGATACTCTCTGGATCACGCCGGGGGCGATCTTTTCGATGGGCGAGGACTCACTGGTGTTTATCTCGCCCTTGCCGTCAATGGGGTTCCCCAGGGAATCGACCACGCGCCCCAGTAGGGCTTCCCCGACCGGCACCTCCAGGATGCGCTTGGTGCACTTGGCGGTATCGCCTTCGGAGATATGCTCGTAATTCCCCAGGACGACGGCACCCACCGAATCCCGCTCCAGGTTCAGGGCAAGGCCGTATGTGTTCCCGGGAAACTCGATCATCTCACCCTGCATGGCGTCGCTCAGACCGTGGATACGGGCAATCCCGTCGGACAGGCTGACAATCGTTCCCTCGGTACGGGCGTCGGTATCCAGGTCGAAGTCCTGTATCTTCTTTTTTATCAGTTCACTGATTTCTGTTGCACTGATTGACATCGCTGTTCCTCTTTTAGTTATATCCGCATCATTAGCGGGCAAGTTCGTTGCGCAATTCGGTCAGCCGGCCGCGCAGGGACGCATCGATGATTGAATCCCCCGCCCGGATGCCGGCGCCGCCGATCAATGCTTCGTCAACCGAAGTCTTGATGTTCACCTGTTTGCCCAGCCGTTCCGATATCGATTCGGCTATGCCGGCCTGTTGTTGCTCGTCCAGCGAGTAAGGTGTCACGACCTCCACGTCCACCTTGCCTTCTGCCGCGGCCCGCATTTGTTCATATTGGGTCTTTATATTCTGTGCGTATTGCAGCCTGTCTCCCTGCACCAGCAATCTCGCAAGGTTGCGGCCGGGACCGTCCAGCCCGTCACCGCACACGTCGAATACCAGGTCCCGGAGCTGGTCGCGGCTGACCTTGGGATTGGTCATCAGTTGGCGCATGGCGCTGTCGGCTGCGAGCATGCCGAGCAACTCAAGCGTTGCCGACCATTCCTGTACCCGGCCGGTCTCCTGCGCGAGTTCAAAAACCGCAGTGGCATAAGGCCTGGCTATGGTTGAATTCTCAAGCATGTTGCGGGACTTACAGCTCTGCGCTCAGCCTGGCCAGAATTTCGTCATGCGCGTTCCTGTCGACTTCGCGCATGAGAATGCGTTCGGCGCCCGCCAGCGCCAATACGGCCACTTCCTGCCTCAGGTCGTCCCTGGCCTGGGTGCGTTCCCGTTCTATTTCGGCGTGTGCCGCTTCGATCAGGCGATCGCCCTCCACCCTGGCTGCGTTTTTGGCTTCTTCCAGGATCTCGTCCCCGCGTTTTTGCGCCTGGACAATGATCTCGTTGGCTTTCTGCTTGCCCTCGTCCACCAGTTCCACCAGGCGCCGGTCAGCTTCGACCAGCTTGTCCTGTCCCGCATCGGCGGCTGCAAGTCCGTCGGCAATGCGTTTCTCGCGCTCTTGCAGGGCATTGATGATCGGCGGCCAGATGTATTTCATACAGAACCAGACGAAGATGAATAATGAAATCGCCTGGCCGATCAGTGTCAGGTTAATATTCATTCAGTTTATCCCGGGTCGACTTCACTGACCTTGGCTGCATGATCGGTCGCTTCGTACTGGACCACGAACGGGTTGGCGAACATCAGGAACGCGGCGAACGCGATTGCGATAATCGGCACTGCGTCAGTCAGGCCCAGCATCAGGAACATACGGGGAGTCAAAACCCCTGCAAGTTCAGGTTGACGGGCCAGGCCTTCCAGGAATTTACTTCCCAGAATACCGATGCCCACGCCGGCGCCCAAAGCTCCCAGACCGATCATGATGCCGGCCGCCAGGGCTGAAAAACTGATAATTGATTCCATAGAACCTCTCCTGTCAGGTGTTAAATAAGTTAATGGGTTTCATGGGACATGCTGAGATAGACAATCGTCAACATCATAAAAATATAGGCTTGCAAGGTGATAACCAGGACATGAAAGATCGCCCAGGGCACGGACAGCGTCCACTGCGCCCAGAAAGGTATCAGGGCAGCGATCAAAATGAATATGAGTTCCCCGGCAAACAGGTTGCCGAACAAACGTAACGACAGTGAAAGCGGTTTGGCAAACAGCGAGACCAGTTCCAGTACCAGGTTGACCGGCAGCAACGCTTTGCCGAACGGTTGAAAGGCCAGTTCTCCGAGAAACCCGCCCAGCCCCTTCACCTTGATGGCGTAATAGATCATCAGGAAGAAAACCGCGAAGGCCATGCCGAAGGTCGCGTTGACGTCGGTGGTCGGCACCACCTTCATGTAGGGAATGCCCATCAGGTAGGTACTGTGGGGAATAAAGTCAACCGGAATCAGGTCCATGAAGTTCATCAGGAAGATCCAGACGAACAGTGTCAGGGCCAGCGGCGCGATGAGCGGATTCTTGCCGTGGAACGTCTCCTTCACGGACTTGTCCACCATTTCGACGATGGCCTCGATGCAGGACTGCAGGTGGCCCGGGTTTTCGACAGAGATGGAGACGGCGATTTTGCGAAACAGCCACAAAAACAAAATTCCCAGTGAAACCGACCAGAACATGGTATCCACGTGGATGGCCATGAAGCCCATGTCCGTTGCCTCCCGTTGTGAATGGGCCAGGCCCCAGCTCCCATCGGGATGCCGTCCGAAAGTCAGGTTATGTAAATGATGCTGGATATATCCTGCCGGGGTGCCTTCTGCCAATGTTCCGTTCTCCGTTTTCTCGTGCTACCGGTTTATCCCCGTCGGGTCCTCATCCCCACTACCAGCGCCCAGGCGTACACCGCCAGGGTTGCAGCATAGGTAGTTACGAACACCGGAAAATTGGTCGGCAAGGTGGCAAACACGATGCAGAACAGGGCAATCACCAGCAGTAATTTCATAAAATGCGCCAGGTACAGGTTCCTGACGAACTGCTGCGCGTTCCTTGCCCTGCTGCCGAATACCTTTCTACCCGTGTACCAGGTCGACAGCGCGCTGATGCCGCCTGCGAGGACTGCAGACAAGGCCGCGACGCGGCCCAGCGCCGGCAACAGCAGCACGCCGGCACAGAGCGCCAGGCCGATTTGTATCAATGCAATCCTGTCCGGAACGGCATTGATTCTCGGAGATTTCAAAAATCTGTCCACCAGGTACGACTCCTGTGTGTGAGATGTGTTCAGTTGTGTTTCTGCCCTGGGAACGGGCAGAGTTGCGGGATTATAAATAACTTGCAGGATTAATTCAAACGTTGCATTGCACAAAATTACTTACCGCACCGGCAAGGTCAGTGCAGGACCGGTTGACTGTCTTTGACCAGCCTGCAGATCAAAGAGCTGGCGTAACAGTATAAACGTAGATTTGGTATCCGGATTATTCCTGTCTTGTATATAAAACCAGTTACCTCGGTAGCGGGTGGCGATGTAAGCGTCATCAGGCAGTTCCCTGCTGGTCTTGACCTCGAACAGGCTCCCCGCTGGTGTTTTGCTCCAGTCAAATACTCCACCGCCTTCATGCTCGGTAACAGTCACCAGTTTGCGGAGGTGATGGGATGGCGCCTGAACGTTGTGCGAGAGATAATACAGCACACCGGAAATGGAACGTGGACGCACTATCCATTGTGTGTTTTTTTCACTTTTCAACTTGAAAAAATCGGTACTCAGGCTGAATTCATGCTGCTCGGGATCAAGTTCCAGTAACTTGTATATCAGGTCATACGCATTTTTGTAACGCCCATCCTGGACGGCCAATTTAATGATTATATCGGCGCAGTTCCGCTTTTCCTCTTTGTTGCAGTCCTGCCTATCTTTTGTTCCGATTTCCATGAGTCGATTTTCCTGCAATATGCGTAGCGCTTTCACCAACTCACCGAATTGCTCGTAGACCGGCGCCTTTTCCGGCGTAGGTCCCGATGCATTGGGCGCATTGTAAAGGTTATTGATTCTCTCGAAACACAGGCCGAATACACGGTCGATATTCCAGCCCGATTGAGTCAAAACCAGAATGTCTTCCAGTTGCAGAGGGCTGAGGATGCTATTCAGTAAATCCTCACCCTGCAAAGGCGTATAGGAAATAGTCGGTTTATCTGAATAGGCAATCCCTGCGCTGGGGCTGAGGCTGTCGCCGCTGCCGAAATTCACCCCGGCATCAATGCCCGCGTTGGCGCCCAGGGACAGGCTGGCTGTCACGCTGCCTATCTCAAGGAAAAAAGGCACATCACGGTAACGCATGCGTACCAGGTTCTGCAGCATCTGCTCGTTGATCGACGCGATGATGGGCTCGTTATAGGCGGGAGGGGTACGAGCCAGGGCCTGGGGGCCGAACGCCG
>VYCZ01000225.1:0-9198 GCA_009843675.1 Gammaproteobacteria bacterium
TCTTTTTGGAATAAAAACGCCTCTGCTTATGACTTAAAGTATGATCTTACCCTGGGACTTCGGCCGGACTTGAGGGGTCAGGGACCAGGGGTCAGTGTAAGAAATTCGAAGAATTTTTACACTGACCCCATGCATCCCAGGTTTTTGAAAACCCGCTGCGCCGCTTGTTTCAGTTCTCCGCTTATGGATTCAACATCGGTTCCGGTTACCATGACGGTCAGCAGCGGATGGCCCTGTTTGATTTCCGCGCCCCGGGCCGGGACATCCGCTATGGAGAACCCTTCCTGCGCGAACTCCCTGAAAACCAGGTCCTCCGGCGCAAACAGGATGGCCTTGCCGATAAACCGGCGGGGGGCGCGGGACTCCATTTCTATCGGGCGGCCCTCACAGGCATGACAATGAAGCTTTACCGCCTGGAGGTCGAGGACAAGTTCCAGCGCTTCGACCGACGCGGTGTACCTGGGATTGACTTCCACAGGGTAAATGCCATCCTGCCGTTTTATCGCGTCAACGCCGAACAGCCCCGTGAGATTGAATTCACCGGCGATTACCTCGCCGATACGGCGCCATTGTACGTTGTCGGACTCGTTCAACTCCAGCGGACCGATGCTGCCGCAATAACTGAATTCTCCGGCGTGGAATTCGGGCAGGCCGACCAGTTGCCGCGTAACTCCGAGCAGGCGGCAGTGTCCCCGGCCGCCGACGAAAACCGCCGAACAACTCTCGCCCGCGAGGTATTGCTGCAGGTAGTAAAGTTCATCCACGAGTTGACCGTTATAGTGTTCGATACCCGTGCCGCCGGCGCTTCGCAGGGGCTTGACAAGCCAATCCCGACGGTGTTCCGCATCGCTCCCGGACATTCGGATTTCCGGACAGGCGATACGGTTCCGCTGCAACGCCTCGTACAACAGCGCCGGGTCACGCACCCTGGAACAGACCGGTCTCGAGTTTCCCAGCAACGTCCGTTGCCCGCATAAGCGTTCCAGGACGCTCGGATGATTCTCCAACGCGCCGGTAAAGATAAACGGCGCATCAGGCGCCCCGGCGATCAGTTCAGCTGCCTCCTTCGGATAGTTGGAGACTACAGTACCGCGGAACCGCCGGCGCAGGTCTTCATCCCCGAACCGGTCCAGCCAGTACGGCGTGTATCCGGCCCGGTACTAGGAATAAGCCGCCGCCCTGGCGCTGGCGCCGATGATGATTAGTGGTTTATTACCCATGGGTTGCCATTATAATGGCGAGGATTCGAACGGGGACGGATTTTAATCTCTCCCCTTCCCTCGATAACCATGAAAAAAATCGTCATATTCTCGGAGAACAACGGCTGGCATGAACAGCGGCTGGCAGACGCGTTCGTTCACAACGGCTCACAGGCACAGGTCGTTTCCTTAAGGGATTGCGGCATCGGTTATGAACAGTCTCGCACGGGACTGAATATCCCTGGTTTCGCCGATGTCCTGCCGGACGCCGTATTTGTGCGCGCCATTGCCGCGGGCACTTTTGAGGAGGTGACCTTCAGGCTGGACATCCTGCATGCGCTTCAGCATTCCGGCGTTGTCGTGTATAACGACGCCGCCAGCATCGAGCGCACCGTGGACAAGGCCATGACCAGCTTCCTGCTGGGGAAAAACCGGATCCCAACGCCGCCGGTGTGGGTATGTGAAAACGCCGAAGCTGCCCACGAAGTGATCCGCGCGCAACTGGATAAGAGCTGCGCCTTGGTGCAGAAGCCCCTGTTCGGCAATTGCGGGCGCGGCCTGCAATTGATCGACTCGGAGGATTACCAGCTTGACGGGGACCTTGTCAACGGTGTCTATTACCTGCAACGGTTCATCGACCAGGACGATCACAATGGCCGCGACTGGCGGATTTTTGTCATCAATCACCAGGCTATAGCGGCCATGGAACGCATCTCGGAACACTGGGTCACCAACCGCGCCCGCGGCGGTGAATGCCTGCCGGCCGTTCTTACCCCGGCATTACGGGAGCTGGCCGAAGCGGCTTCGAAGGCAACGGGCGTCCGCTACGGCGGCGTGGACATCATTCGCGACTCGGAAGGAAACTACCTGGTACTGGAGGTCAACAGCGTGCCGGCGTGGCGCGGCCTGCAATCAGTCTGTTCGATTGATATTGCGGACCTGCTGGCAGCGGATGTGCTTTACCACCAGTTTCCGGAGTCGGAGCAGAAATTTCTGATGTCATGACGCAACAATTACCCTGTTCGCAAACCGGCGGCAGCGCTGCTGATTACCATATTCATACCGGAAACTGTATTGACATATTGCCGGAATTGCCGGAAAAATCCGTGAAGCTGATCTTTGCCGACCCCCCATACAACCTGCAACTCAAGCAGGAGTTATACCGGCCCAATCAAACCCTGGTGGACGGGGTTGAAGATACCTGGGATCAATTCCCGTCGTTCGAGAGCTACGACGAATTTACCCGGCAATGGCTCAGTGCCTGCCGCAGGGTGCTGGCGGACGACGGCACCATCTGGGTAATCGGCTCATACCACAATATCTTCCGGGTCGGCAAGATCATGATGGACCTGGGTTACTGGATCCTGAACGACGTGCAATGGCACAAGACCAACCCCATGCCCAATTTCAGGGGAGTACGTTTTACCAATGCAACGGAAACCCTGATCTGGGCGAAAAAGTCGGAGAAACAGAAGAAATACACGTTCAATCATCACGTAATGAAACAACTGAACGACGGGAAACAGATGACCTCTGTCTGGCAGATACCGCTCTGTACGGGAAAGGAACGTATCAAGGATGAGAATGGCAAAAAGCCCACTCGACTCAGAAACCTGAGGCACTGCTTGAGAGGGTGATCCTGTCCAGTAGCAACGAACGGGATACTATCCTGGACCCGTTCCTGGGCAGCGGCACCACATGCGCAGTCGCAAGAAAACTGAACCGGAGGAGCATCGGGATAGAACAGGAACCCCGCTACGTAGAAATTGCGGAAAACAGGCTGAAGACAGAGGGTACCCGATAGGTGGGGTCAGAGTAAAATTTCTGGCGAAATTCTTACTCTGACCCCGAAAGTCCGTTGGCACCGGCGCCAGGGGTCGGAGTAAGAAATTCGAAGACCTTACTCTGACCTCCTAATTCCAGAACATGTCAGTCCGGCAGGGCTTCTGCGGTAACCGCTCGGTCAGGACGCCCCCTCAGCAGTTTGCGCAGGTCGAATACAAGACTGAGCATGGCGGGGACTATGAACAGGGTAAACACGGTGGAAACCAGCAGGCCACCCACTACCACCCCACCTATGCCACGGTACAGCTCCGAACCGGCGCCCGGCGCGACGATCAGGGGCAACATGGCAAACGTCGAGGTGCCGGCGCTCATGAAGATGGGGCGGATGCGGCTGTGTACCGCCTCCCTGATCGCGGTGTGGGCTTCCATGCCCTCTTTCCTGATATAGTTCAGGGACTGGTGGACGATGAGAATGGGGTTGTTGACGACGGTGCCGATAAGAATGATGAACCCCAGCATCGTCAATACATCCAGCGGTTGATAAGCGATAGTGACATTGACCAGGGCCAGGCCGAGAAACCCTCCCAGCGCGGCCAGGGGCACGCTGAACATGATGACGAACGGGTACAGGAAGCTCTCGAACAGCGCGGACATGAGCAGGAAAGTGATGATCAGCGCCAGTATCAGGTTCCACTGCAGCGCCGCGCCCGCCGCCTCAAGTTTATCGGCGGTACCCGCCAGTTCAACCCGGTAAAGCCCGCTGAACTCTCCCCGTTGTTTCATGGGTTCGACAATCTCATCCCGGATGATATCCATTGCGGTTTCAAGCGGCATCTGTAAGTCCGGCAGGAGGCGTATGGTGATGGTCCGCTCCCGTTCCCGGTGATTGATCTGTGCCGGACCTCGGGTAGTGGAGACATCGGCGATAGCGCCCAGTGTCACGAGGCGGCCGTCCGGCGTTGCAATCGGTAGTTGTTCCAGGGTATGGGTATTGTGGGCGACACCTTCCTCAGCCTTCAGGCGTATGTCAACCTCCTTGCCCTCGTACTGGTAATCGCTGACCTTGGCGCCGTCCACCAGGGCGTCCACCGAGAAACCCAGGTCCCGGTTGCTGATGCCCAGCTCCGCGCCGCGGCGCCGGTCCACCCTGACCTGTACTTCCGGGTTGCCCAGGATCAGTCCGGGTATGGGAAAGGCCTGGGAGCCCGGTAATACCCGGGGGGCCGCCAGGAATATCTCGGTGCCCAGGGCAATAAGCCGTTCCAGTTCCGGGCCCTTGATCTCCACGTCGATAGCACGTCCTTCACTGCTGTTGTCCTCGAAGATGCCCCACTGCTGCAGTATCGGGATGGCGCCGGGGATACTTGTCATGACCTCGTAAAATATGGGAATCAGTTCGCTGGTTCGAAGCGGTTCGTTGGGCTCGATACCCATGAACAGTACGTTGCCTTGAAAGCCGAAAAAAAACGTATTGAGGCCGCCGCCGGGCAGCTTTTCCGCTTCCGGTGTATCCGCAGGATAGGACCTGAGGTAGTCCATGGCGCCGGTAAACCGGCCGTGTATCTTAGCGCGCTCCTCCACGGTGTAACCGGGCGGCGGCAGGATCAGGCCGAACAGGAAATCGGTATCGCCGGTCGGCAGGTATTCCGTCTTTGGTTTTATGGCCAGGCTGATACCCACCGCCAGGGCGACTACAACACTGACGAGGATCAATCGGCGCATGACCGTCTCATTTATCCAATAGGACAGGGATGCAATCCCATCCCGGATCCCGGCAGCCAGGGGTACCGCGCCCCACAGGTTGCGAAAACCGCCTGCCCTGACGGCTACCCGGAGCATGCGGGACGATATGGTGGGGATAACGGTGAGCGCCACGATCAGGCTCAGGCCTACCGCACAACTTATGGCAACGGCAATGTCGGCAAATAATTGTCCTATTTCCTCTTTGATCAGGATCACCGGGGCAAATACGGCGATAGTCGTCAGGGTGCTCGCAAGCACGGCTCCCCAGACCTCCCTGGCGCCGTCATGGGCTGCCTCGAAGATCGGTTTTCCCGACTGCCTGTGACGGTAAATGTTCTCCAGGACGACGATGGAATTGTCCACCACCATGCCGGCCGCAAAGGCCATGCCGGCCAGGCTTATTACGTTGATGGTCCTGCCGAACACAGCCATCATCAGGAATGTGCCGATGACGCTTATCGGGATAGCGATTGCGGCGATTAACGTGCTCCCGGCACTGCGCAGGAACATCAGCAACACCAGCACGGCCAGGGTACCGCCGATGAACAGGTTGGTGCGCACCAGGTCTATGGCGCTGTTGATGTAACGGGTCTGGTCCCAGACGTTGACCAGGTGAAGCCCCATGGGGTTCAGCAGTTCCCTGTTTAGCCGTTCGACCCTGTCGTTCACCTCGGCCATGATATCCAGCAGGTTGGCGCCGGACTGGCGTTGGATGTTCATGGCTATGGTCGGGTGATGCAGGTTGTATATGGCGCTGGTGGGCTTTTCGTGGGTGATTTCCACCCGGGCCACATCGCGCAGGTAAACGGGAACGTTATTGCGGTTGGCGATCACTATGTTTTCCAGGTCCGCCGGAGACCCGTACTCACCTACGGTGCGGACGATGTAACGCCGTTTGCCTTCGTCGAAATCCCCCCCGCTGTAGTTGCGGTTCTCCCGTTCCACGGCATCGGCGAGTTCAACCAGCGTTACCTGGCGCAGGGCCAGTTGTGCCGGATCGGCGATGATATGGATTTCCGCCTCCCGCCCTCCGTAGATATTCGCCTTGGAAACTCCCTCCACCCGTTCCAGTTCGGGGGCAATGTAATCATCGATGAAATCGTACAACGTGGAAATATCCCCTTCAAAACTGTTTTCCGGGGTGGGGTCAATGTGAAACCAGGCTATTGCTCCCGTAACGCCCGCCTGTCCTGAAATGACCGGCTTCTCTACGTTGTCCGGATAGGATTCCACCTGGTCCAGCCGGTTCGACACCTTGAGCATGGCCGCGTCCTTGTCGGTGCCGACCTGGAACCGCAACGTGATCACGCCCTGGCCGTCCTGGCTCTCACTGCGCATCCTGACCAGCCCTTCCAGGGATTTGAGCTCTTCCTCCTGCTCGTCGATAATGTCCCGCTCCACCTCCTGCGGACTGGCGCCGGGCCAGATGGTGGTCACGGTTATCTCCGGCTTGTCGATATCCGGGGTCAATTGTACCGGCAGGTTGACCAGGGCGACCACGCCGAACAGGACAATGAACAGGACTCCCACCGTGGTGGTCACCGGGTGGTGGATACAGGTTTTAATCAGGTTCATGGAGACGGGTACGGCAACGGCTCGGCCTGGATGGGCTGGCCGGGCTGCAGGCGTTCGTTGCCGCGCGTGACCACCTTGTCTCCCGGGGCGACGGCGCCGTTTACGACTGACCACAAGCCCATGGCGCCGCTCACTTTCACCGGCGCAGGGACGGCGCTGCCCTCGTTGACAAGGAATACCACGGTATGTTCACCGAACTGGACAATGGCATCCTTGGGGACGAGTGTGCCGGGACTGCTGTCCCCGAGCGGAAATACCGCTTTTGCAAGCATGCCCGCGCCGATTCTTTCGCTGGGCTGGCGCAACCGGAGTTTTACCGGGAAAGTCCGGGCGCGCGCATCGGCCCTGGGTATCAGCGCGCGGATATAAGTTGTAAACACCCGGCCGGGGACGGAATCGAAGATCACATCCACGTCGACGCCTTCATTCAGGTCATTGAAATACTTCTCCGGGACGTCCACGTGGACTTCCTGGGTGTCCGTCGACAACACCTCCAGCAATCTTTCACCGACCTCGCTCCATTGCCCCACCTCGGTGTGGCGGGCAACCACTACACCGTTGAACGGCGCACGGATCGTGCTGCGCTTTATATCGAATTCAATACCCGCTATCTCCGCCTGCAGGGTTTCAATACGGCCCTGCCAGGCGTCGATTTCATACCGGGCTTCATCCAGTTCATGGCGCGATATGGCGTTTCTCTCCATCAACCCCCTGAAGCGTTCCAGGCCGGTTTCAGCCAGTTTCCTGCGCGCCTGTGCCTCTTTCAGACGCGCCTCGGCGGCCTGCAGGCGCAACTCCAGCGGTGTGGTGCGCAGCATCACCAGGGGTTGGCCCCTGGTGACCCGTTCTCGTTCCCGAACCTTGAGTTCAGTCACCAGGCCGAGTATTTCGCCGGCGAGCACACTGACGTTGGGCGCTTCCAGGTAGCCCGGCAGCTCCACAGTCAGTGCCACAGGCTTGGTGATCGCCTCCGTATACCTGACCGGGGACGGCTGTTGCCCGTAGTCCTGGCCGAGCACCAGCGCAGGCGGGCAGGCCAGGATCAGGATGGCGCACAAACACCCGGTTAGCGGGGATAAACGCATGTCCGTGTCAGGCGCTATCGGCCACTTCTTCAAGCCGGCCCGTGGCGCAGTCGTAGACAAAACCGCGCAGTTGGTCCTTGTGGGGGATGAATGGATTGACGCGGATGCGGGCCATGGACTGGCGTATATTTCCTTCCAGGTCCCTGAACGCTTCCAGCGCGAACGCCGGGCGCAACCCGGTATCAGCTTCGATTGTGTCCTTGACGTCGTCATCACGAAAAGTGAGCATCCCGCAATCCGTATGGTGGATCAGTACTATTTCCCGGGTCCCGAGCAGGCGCTGGGAGATAACCAGTGAGCGTATTACGTCTTCGCTGACCACGCCGCCGGCATTGCGTATGACATGGGCATCGCCTTCTTCAAGGCCGAGAATCCGGTGCGGATCCAAGCGCGCGTCCATGCAGGCTACCACTGCCAGTTGACGCGCCGGTGGCGCCGGCAGTTCACCCTTGTCAAAATTTTCGGCATAGCGGGCATTATTCAGCAGAAGTTCATCTATCAGGGACATTGCGGTGCTTGCTTGTGGAAATACCGATTCTACAGGTTATCACATGGCGCCGCCGGAGGCAGATTTATTTTCAGAGGATATATGGGGTCAGAGTAAAATTTCTGGCGAAATTCTTACTCTGACCCCTTCATTTATTCGACCCCAGGTATTCCAGAACCTCGTCATGCAACCGCTTACCCGAAGCCGCAACGATCAACCCTCCATTCAGCGCAGCATTCCCCTGCCAGTCGGTGATAATGCCGCCGGCGCCTTCAACTATCGGTATCAGCGGCATGATGTCATAGGCTGAGAGACCCCCTTCGATTACCAGGTCCACATAACCACTGGCCAGCATTCCGTAGCCCAGACATTCCGTTCCATAACGGGAGAAACGGCACCGGGCAACCACCCCTATGAACCGTTCCCGCGCTGCTTCGGTCGGGTACATGGCCGGATGGGTACAACACACGATGGCATCTGCCAGGCGTACCTGTTCCCGCACCGTGATCCGGGAGCGCTGCTGCCGGCTTATAAAGTGCGCCGTCCTGCCGTCGCCTATCCAGGTTTCACCGGTGTAGGGCTGGTGCATGGCGCCGGCCAGGCATTGATCGCCCTGTTTCAGGCCTGCCAGTACCCCCCACATGGGAGTGCCGGAGATAAACCCGCGGGTGCCGTCGATGGGATCGATCAGCCAGGTAAGCGAATCGGTTCCCTGTGTTGTGCCGAACTCCTCGCCGATGATGGTATGGTCGGGAAATTCGGCGGCAATTCCCGCGCGGATGAACTCTTCCGTTTCCCTGTCGGCCCGGGTGACCGGGTCGAAAGATTCCCCCTTCCCGCGTTTATCCGTTACTGCGAGCCCACTGCGGAAATACTTGAGCGGAATCTCACCTGCCTGTTCGATCAGGTCCTCCAGGAAAGGTAGATAGTCAACAGACGCCGGGGTATTATTCATTGATCGTAATTTATGGGGGCAGAGTATGTGTCGCGTAATATATGGGGTCAGAGTAAAATTGTCGAGATCTGTGCTTTAATACCGAACATCGAATAATTTTACTCTGACCCCTGCATTAGACCCCTTAACATTGAGAATAATGAAAAAATTCCTTCGCGATACCAATCTCGACACCGAAAGGTTCCGCACCGGGATGGCCCAGTTGACCGGCGCGGTGAATATCATCGCCACCCGCAACGGCGACATCCGTTCGGGGTTGACAGCCAGCGCGGTGTGCTCATTTTCAGCGGAGCCCCCGCGTCTCCTGGCTTGTGTAAACTTCAGCGGCAACAGCTTCCAGCATATCGCGGAGAGCCGCTGCATGAGCGT
>VYCZ01000225.1:9208-10602 GCA_009843675.1 Gammaproteobacteria bacterium
CAGAGCCAGGAAAACCTTGCGAAACGCTTTGCCGGTATGCTCGGAAACAACCATGAAGACAGATTTAAATTCGGCAAATGGACGGAACTGGTTACCGGGGCGCCGGTACTGCAGGAGGCCCTGGCAGGTTTCGATTGCACCGTTGAGGAAATGCTGGTCGCCCATACCCACGCGGTCATCATCGGCGAGGTAAAGGATGTGATAGTTAACGGCGGCATGAAACCCCTGCTCTACTCCGACAAGGCATTCACCACCACTATGGGCCACTACGATGACCTGAACCTGGATTACAGCATGTCACCGTGGTATTAGTCAGTTCGCAGATTGCCCCTCTTGAGGGAGAAATACACCCCGACAAAACAAAGCGCCGAAGCCGCGATAAAACTGGCATTGATGCTGGCAAGCAATTGACCGTGCTGCTCCGGTGAAAACTGCACCGGGCCCAGCATCAGGGCGAAGACCAGGGTCACTATTCCCATACTGAACATCTGCCCGACCACCCGCATGGTGGCTACCGTCCCGGAGGCCGCGCCGAGGTATTTCTTGTCGACGGAACTCAGGATGGCGTTGGTATTCGGAGACGAGAACAGGGAAAACCCGAAACCGACCAGCATCAGGGTCAGGACGATAAGCTCGGTCTGCGTCAGAGGACCTGCCACTGCCAGCATGGCGAGGCCGATTGCCGTCAGTCCCATTCCTGAAGATGCGATGAGACGGGGTTCATAGTGATCCGACATCCTGCCGGCCACAGGGGAAAACAGGGTCATGACCAGGGGCTGGGAGATCATGATCAACCCGGCAAGCTGGGGAGTAAATTCCCTGATATTCTGCAGGTAGAGGCTCATTAAAAACGTCACGGAAAAGGTGGAGGAATACATGATCAACGCAGCCACGCAGGAATAAGTCAATACGGGATTGCCGGAGAACAGGTTGACATTGAACAGCGGGTATTGCAGGCTTTTTTCGTACCTGAAGAAAACGGCGAAGCCGATGCCGCTCAGCAGGATCAGGGCAAACCCGGACAGCGCAGGCAGGATCGAGAAGCCGTACATCAGGGCAATCACAGCGGCCCCGTAGATAAGCGCGCCGGGGATATCGAACTTCTGGCCTTCCGGTCCGCGCCATTCCCCCTTCAAATTAATCAACCCCAGGATGATAACCAGCAGGACTACCGGGATATGGAATACAAACACGCTGCGCCAACCGAACTGCTGGGTGACCCAACCGCCGGCAAAAGGCCCGCAGGTAAGCCCCAGGTACACCGAAGAAACGGACAATCCCAGTACCTTTCCGCGTTTCTCGGGGGGGTAAACGGAAGACAGGATAGCGATGCCGGTACCGAACAGCATTGCGGCGCCCATGCCCTGCAATGCCCGGCACAGGATCAGCAACAG
>VYCZ01000354.1 GCA_009843675.1 Gammaproteobacteria bacterium
GAACCTCTGATTAAGTCAGAGGTTCCTGCGATACAGGGATGTATCGCCAAATTCAATGACGATAAGTCATTGAATTTGTGAGCAAAATAAAAATCGCATTTTTGTTTTGCGTGCTCTGACAAGTCCAGGATGGACTTGTTCAGAGCTTCTTAAAAATACCGGTTCAGCCAGTCGCTCCGGCATGATGAACAAGACGGCCGATTTCCATCAATCGGCCGTGTGTAAGGTGAGATGATTATTCGCCGCCGAACCGGTAATTCCCCTGGATCATGATTGTCCTGGGCGGCTCCAGGTATCCCAGGTAGGTTGTTTGAAACAGGGAAGCCAGGAAACTCTGTGAACTGGATAATACTTCTTTATCCGTCAGGTTGCGGCCCACCAGCGCCAGACTCCACTTGCCGTCTGTTGCTTCAACACCAATGCGCGCAGACAGTTTTGCGTAGGAATCCTGCAAGCCTGCCGGTTCCAGCGAGGCATCGGTATAGAACTCATCACTGAAAGACACATTCAGGTCGGCAATCGCATTGATGTTATCGGCAACCGGAAACCTGGTATTGGCATAAATATTACCGGTCCATTCAGGCGCGAGCGGTAAGGACCGATCAGACTGGTCGCAGGGACTGGTCATACCGCTGGCAAAATTACAGGTTCCGTTCACGAAACTGTCGTATTCCGCATCAGTGTAGGCAAATGACCCGCCCAGTAACAACCAGTCTCCGGCCTGCCAGCGCCCATCCACTTCCACACCCTGCGATACGGCAGAGGCGGCGTTGGTTACTCGCTGTACGATAACCGCGCCGGACGGTGTGAATGAGTTCACCTGCAAATCGTCAAACTCGGTGCGGTAGAAGGCCACATTCAGTTCAACGGAATTATTGAGCAAACGGGACTTGAAGCCGGCCTCATAGCCTGTGGCCTCTTCATCCTGGTATTCCTGATCTTCGGGCGCAAAGGGCATCCCGCTCGGCGCGGTTCTCTGGGCCGAAGTAAAACCGCCCGACTTGGCGCTCTCGCCCCACTTGGCGTACAGCATGATATCTTCACTCACGCCCCACTGCAGCGCCACTTCCGGCAACCAGTTGTCGCTGCTCCGGTCTACAAATAATCCAACCGATGAGGGGTCGGTGTTACACAAGCGCAATGGTCCGGGTAAAGGTTGAGGTATCAATAAACCAGCATCGACAAAACCAAGATGACAGCGCGCATCATAAAGTGACTGCTTGTCTTCGTCGGTGTAACGAACACCGCCCGTGATGCGCAGGTAGTCCGTAGCATTCACGGTAACCTGCCCGAACATCGACCATAACTCCGACTCTTGCTGGAAAGATGCCGCGGTATCTACCATCACGTTAGCGCCGAACGGGCCTGCGGCGCTCAACAGACCGCCCAGTAATGCCGGACCGTACTGTGCAGGATTTATGTTGTAATTTTCCCATTTCTGGTAATAACCCCCCACCAGGTAATCGAGCATCCCGCCTTTTTCCGAAGTCAACCTGATTTCAACGGAATCCTGTTCAAAATCCTCATCGATGCCCGCAACCACGAATGCATCTGCTGTCGTGTCCAGGTCGAGAGAAATATCGTATTCGAATTCCGAATGGCCGCCGGCAACGGTCAGCACATGACCGGGGAGTTGCCATTCAAGGCTGGCAATGATGGTATCACTCTGTGTGCGTTGTTCCGGACAGAGTTCCGGCTGGGCTCCGGTCACCGTGATGGGATCAGGCAAACCGTTGCGGTCAGGGTTACAGCCGTTTGAGGAACGGGTCCAGTTCAGTACACCGTCATCGGGCTCGGCGAACCCGGTCCCGGCGGCAAAGATGCCTGCATCATCATCGAACAATTCACCCGTATTGCCTTCCATCTCCTTCTCTGCCCGCTCATACTTGACAGTCAGGGTCGCCTCCTCACTCAATTCCCACACCGCGCTGATACGCAACAACAACTCGTCGGTATCGCCTTCGTCCTCACCGGTAAACGAATTATTGAAGTACCCGTCACGGCCGGAAATCTTCAGGGCTGCCCTGAGGCCCAGCGTGTCGGAGGGCGAGCCGCCGGCAACGGCGACAAGTGACGGACCGCCGTGCTCCAGTTCATAGTCCGCGGTCAGGTCCAGGAAGGCCGCATCGCCCGGACGGGTCTTGTTGGTGACGACACTGATGGCGCCGGCAGTCGAGTTAAGGCCGTGTATGACGGACTGCGGACCCCGGGCCACCTCGACGCGTTCCGCATCAAGGAAGGGGGACTGGTACTGGCGTGAACGCGGCATGTAAATCCCGTCGATGAACATGGCAACGGACTGTTCGAAGCTGCGCTCCTGGCCGGTTCCCAGGCCGCGAATGGTGATGGCTTGGGAAGTAACCCCATAACCTACCTGTAAATTGGGTATGGTGTCCGCAAGTTCGGCGAGGTCGGTGATGCCCATATCCATCATTGTTTCACCCGACACGGTTTCGATGGAAAGCGGAATATCCTGGGAACTTTCTGCACGCTTGGTTGCGGTGACGATGATCTCTTCAAGCTGGGCATAGGCATTGGATACCGGCAGGACGGCAGCCAGCAGCAGCGGAAAGAAATTTTTCAAGTAACGGACGGAAACAGTATTCATTGTTGGTTATCCCCTGAAAAACGGAAATGACCTGCCGGTATCAGGCAGGTCGCTATTAACAGTTTGCAGTTTAACAACAGAGTATGTCATATAACACACAGGTAACGGTTGTCAGTACGTTCAATTCGCTTATCCTAAAATGAAATTATTCATTCCTACACTGCCGGGCCCGGAATAATGGGGCTGCCGTCACTGAAACGGGAGAAGCGGAAGCGGGTAAGGTCGTAGCCCGGAGGCTTGCCCTGCACCAGGCGCGCCATGACCCGGCCTGCGCCCGGACCGATGCCGAATCCATGGCCGCTGAAACCGGCGGCGAGGTAAAAGCCGGGATAACCGGGAACCTGGTCCAGCACCGGGACGAAATCAGGCGTCGCATCAATCATCCCCGCCCAGGACTCCTCAATATCCACCCCTGCCAGGCGCGGCAGGTGTTCGACCATACGCCTGCGCAATTCACCTGCCGCCCAGGGAGAAGGCTCAGGGTTGAGCACCCGGGTGCGCTCAAACGGAGTCACCTCATCCGCCTGCCACCTGCGTTGCGGGAACAACCTGGCAACCAGGTCCTTGCCCGGGCGCAGGCGCAGCGCATGGCGGATCTGCTTGAAGGCGGGCAGGAACTTGAAGAAATACCTGAAGCTGTCCGCACCCGGAAAATGTTCCAGGGTATCGCTCAGCGCCAGGGTATAGCCACCGTCCTGGCGGCGCCGGAAGGCGAATTGGTGCGACCCGGCGCAACCGGGGAAGACTTCCGGCGCGCTCCCGGTGCGCGCCACTGTGTTCCGCACCACGAGTTGCGGTAGTGAAATCCCCAGGTTGCCCAGTAAAGTGGTGGACCAGGCGCCGGCCGCGCAGACTACGGTGTTGGCGCGCACACGCCCCAGTTCCGTGATCACGGCGCAGGTTGTGCCTGCTTGCGTGTCGATGCTGCGCACCGCGCAATTTTCGATAATGCGGCAGCCGGCGTTTTGGGCGACCCGGGCAATACTGGGAACGGCTTGGAACGGCTCAGCCCGGCCGTCGCTGGCGGTACAGATGGCGCCGCACCATTTGTCCGCGGCGCCGGCAAGCAATTTCCGCAACTCGCTCCGGCTTAGCGCGCGGGTATCGAGACCGTGCTGCTCCGCAATCGGCAGCCATTGTTCAAATTCCGCCAGTTCTTCCTCGTTATCCGCCAGGTACATCGTGCCGCCGCGCGCGAAGCCGACCTGGTTGTCCGTTTCCCCTGCCAAGCCTTCCCAGAGCTTGATGGAATCCATCATGATGGGCAGTTCCGCCTCATCCCTTCCCATTTGCCTGACCCAACCCCAGTTACGGCTCGATTGCTCACCGGCAACACGGCCTTTTTCGCAGACCAGCACCGAGACGCCATCTCTTGCCAGGAACAGTGCGGTGCAAATCCCGGCAATACCGCCGCCGATAATTGCCACGTCAACGGCTTCGGGCAATTTGTCCCGGAACGTTACGGGAGAATTTTCGCTCAATACGGGCATGTTGTTTTCAGGTGTATCGCCAGGTTGATTGTATTACGAATATCCATAGGTCTTCGCATAATTCAGATGGCATTTCAACTGCAGCCGGTTAACGCCGGCGTACGCAATCGGATGTTATCCCCGCGATGCTGCTGATGCCCATGAGCGCCATGTCCCGTTCCAGTTCCGTACGGAAGATATCCAATGTGCGCGCAACGCCCGCTTCGCCACCGGCAGCCAGGCCGTACAGGTAGGGACGTCCGATAAGGCAGGCGCGGGCGCCCAGTGCCAGCGCCTTTATGATATCGGTGCCGCGCCGGAAACCGCTGTCGATGAACACCTCCAACCTGTCCCCGACGGCATCAACAACCTCCTGCAGCACCTCCACGGGAGAGGGCGCGTGGTCCAGTTGCCGGCCGCCGTGGCTGGACAGGGATATGCCGGCGGCGCCTATATCAGCGGCAAGGCGCGCATCTTCGACATGAGTGATACCCTTCACGACAAACGGGCCGTTCCAGTCTTCCGCCAGTCGGGCCGCGTCCTTCCATGTGAAAGTGGTGTCCATCTGGTTGCCGAACCATTGAACGATGGAGGCGACGTCATCATGGCTGCCCATGGCGCCGGCAAAATTGGGGAAGTTGTAGGCCGGCGATGTCAGGTATTCCCACAACCAGCCGGGCCGCGCCGATAATTGCCGCAACACCTTCAGGTTGGGCTTCGGAGGGAGGTTAAAGCGGTTGCGATAGTCGCGTTCCCGGTTACCTGCGACCGCGCAGTCCGCCGTTAAAACCATGGCCTTGTAACCCAGTGCTTGACACTGCGCTGTCAACTCGCGGGTAAAACCACGGTCTTTCAATACATACATCTGGCACCATTTCGGGCCGTCCGTCTCCGCCGCCACCTCGTCGAAAGAGACCATGGCGGTTGACGCCAGCACCTGGATGACATTGGCCCGGGCTGCCGCCCGGGCCACGGCCAGTTCTCCCTCGTGGTGATACAGCCGGTTGGCCCCGGTTGAAGTCAGGATGATCGGCATCCCGGCCTTCTCGCCCAATACGGCCGTTGAGGTATCTATCCCGGAGACGTCCACCAGGACTCTTTGCAACAGGTATAACCCGGAAAATACACCGCGGTTCCTGGACAAGGTAAACTCGTCATCGGCGCCGCCTTCAAGGTAGTCATAAACAAACCTGGGAAGGCGCTTTCTCGCCAGTTCGCGCAGGTCATCGATATTGTGGCAATCATTCAATCGGGATTTTAAGGATATTGCCGGCATGCCGCTTCCGTATCAGTAATCAGTTTTTCATGCATTATCCTTCGCGACGGTTGCAAATTCCAATCTTTAGCGGCAGGCAGCTTATCCCTCACTGCACGGTATTTGCTTCGGGACAGACACAATGCCGATTTTGATAACCCCGGCAACGGGGCAGTGGCATAATATCCTTTTCCACTCCACCATCGCAGTGAGACAAACAGTGAGCGAAGACACGATCAATCCTGACGAACGTATCAGGGAACTCGGCCTGGTATTGCCTGCGCCGTTGGCGATACCACCGGGAATAGATGCCCCCCTCGCCTTTATCAAGGTGGTCGGCAACCGGGTAATGGTTTCCGGTCACGGTCCCCAGGAGGCCGACGGCAGCATCGCCCGGCCGCTCGGTAAAGTCGGTTCCGACCTGACCGTGGAACAGGGCGCAGAAGCCGCCCGCAAAACCGCCTTGTCCATGCTGGGCACGATTCAACGGGAACTGGGCGAACTGGACAGGATCAAAAGCTGGGTCAAGGTGCTCGGCATGGTTAACTCAGCGCCGGATTTCACGAACCAGATGCTGGTGATAAACGGTTTTTCCAATACCATACTGGAAATTTTCGGAAGGGAGCGCGGCCTGGCCACCCGTTCGGCGGTCGGTATGGCACAATTGCCGTTCGGGATCCCGGTAGAGGTCGAGGCGGAACTGGAACTCCATTAATCCATGGCTCTCGCCGCAGTCAAGCTGGATGACAAATATACCCTGGACGAGGGCCGGGTATATCTTACCGGCACCCAGGCCATTGTCCGGTTGTTGCTGGCGCAACGGCGCAGGGACCTTGCCGCGGGGTTGAATACGGCGGGTTTCATATCCGGTTATCGCGGCTCTCCCATGACGGCCATTGACCAGCAGTTGTGGCGCGCCGAAAAACACTTGCAGGATCATCACATCAAATTCTGGCCCGGTCTGAATGAAGACCTGGCTGCGACTGCCCTGTGGGGTTCGCAACAGGTTCATTATTACAACGACGCCAATTACGACGGTGTTTTCGGCATGTGGTACGGCAAGGGTCCGGGGGTAGACCGGAGTCTTGACGCCATGAGGCAGGCTCACTGGCATGGTACCGCGAAACACGGCGGCGTGCTGGTGCTGTCCGGCGACGATCCCAACATGACGTCCACCATCTCCGCCTGGCATTCCGAACTGTTGTTTGAGGACCTGTTGATGCCGGTACTGTACCCGGCGGATATCCAGGAAGTATTCGATATGGGACTGCTGGGTATCGCCCTGTCCCGGTTCAGCGGCAACTGGATCGGTTACAAGCTGTTACCGGAGACAATTGAAACCGCGGCGTCCATCAGGGCGGATCACCGTTGTACGGAAATCCTGACGCCGGAATTTGAATTTCCACCCGATGGCGTCAATTCCCGTCCCGGTGATCTGTGGTCCCTGCAGGAGCAGCGTCTGCGCCACTACCGCCTGCCGTCCGCAGTTGCTTTCGCCCGCGCCAACCGCATGAATCACGTATCGCACCCCTGCGACAGGCCCCGGTTCGGGATCGCCGCCATGGGCAAGACCTGGCGCGATGTACAGCAGGCCCTGCTGGACCTGGGTATTGACGAGGGTGTCGCCAGGGCAGTGGGTATCACGATTCTCAAGGTGGGCATGCCTTTCCCGGCAGATGAACTGACTTACCGGGAATTCGCCCAGGGGCTGGAAGAAGTGTTCGTCATTGAAGATAAACGCGAGCAGATTGAGCACGGACTCCGCAAGGTCTGTTACCTGCTGCCGGAATCCGAACGCCCGCGCATCGTCCGCCGCTACGATGAACAAGGTAATTTACTGGTTGACCCCGCGGGAACGCTGGATGCCGACAGGATCGCTGAACTTATCGCTGCAAGGATTCAATATTTCCACAATAATGACAGGCTGCAATCACGCCTCGCCTTCCTGAAAAACCAACAGGAACAGGCCGCGTCAAGGCCCGCAGCGGAAGTGTCGCGACTGCCCTATTTTTGCTCTGGCTGTCCCCACAATACTTCCACAAAAGTACCCGAAGGCAGCCGAGCCAGTGCTGGCGTCGGGTGCCATTTCATGGCGACCTGGATGGAACGGGACGTGTACGGCTGGACCCAGATGGGCGGGGAGGGCGTTCCCTGGATCGGCCAGGCGCCGTTCGTGAAGACCGGGCATGTCTTTGCCCAGATTGGAGACGGGACCTATTACCATTCCGGCGCACTGGCCATCCGGGCCGCCGTTGCTTCCGGCGTGAACATCACCTATAAAATCCTTTACAACGATGCGGTCGCCATGACCGGGGGGCAGCCCGTGGATGGGCCCCTGACGGTGCAGCAGATTACCCACCAGGTTCACGCCGAGGGGGTAAACAGGATTGCGATTGTTACCGACGAGACGGAAAAATATGGCGCCGCTCCCGGCTTTGCTCCCGGCACCACCATACACCATCGCCGGGAACTGGACCGGGTACAGCGTGACCTGCGCGGGGTTGAAGGCACCACGGTCCTCATTTACGACCAGACCTGCGCCGCGGAAAAACGCCGGCGTCGCAAGCGCGGAGCGTTTCCCGACCCGGCAAAGCGCCTGTTTATTAACGACAGGGTATGTGAAGGCTGCGGCGATTGCAGCGTGCAATCCAACTGCGTGTCGGTACAGCCCGTGGCTACGGACTACGGGCGGAAGCGGGTCATAGACCAGTCTTCCTGTAACAAGGACTATTCCTGTGCGGACGGTTTCTGTCCGAGCTTCGTCACGGTTGTCGGGGGTGGCGTACGCAAGGGCAGAGGAATGCAAAATACGCTTGATACATTACCGGAGGCGTTGCGCGAGTTGCCTGAACCCGATCAACCCGATCTCACGGCAGGCAATCACGGCATCCTGATCGCCGGGGTGGGCGGCACCGGTGTTGTCACCATCGGCGCGCTGCTGGGCATGGCTGCGCATATCGACGGCCGCGGCATTGCCGTTGTCGACCAGATGGGTTTTGCCCAGAAAGGCGGACCCGTGCTGACCCACCTGCGTATCGGTGCTACGCCTGAAACTATCAATGCGGTCCGTTTGAATGCTGGCGCCGTTGACCTGTTGCTGGGTTGTGATCTGGTCGTGGCGGCAAGCGACAGCGTCCTGCCGCTGCTGAACCCTGACAGGACGCGGGCAATAGTCAACTCTCACGAGACCATCACCGGAGATTTCACGCGCAGCGCCGACCTCGTTTATCCCGGTGCGTCACTACGGAAACGCCTGGAAGGGGCATTGGGCCGTAATCGGCTGGAGATGCTGGAGAGCACCCGGCTGGCGACGCGCCTGCTCGGCGATGCCATAGCAGGCAACCTGTTCCTGGTCGGTTATGCCTGGCAGAAGGGTCTCATACCTTTATCGGAACAGGCAATCATGCAGGCGATTGAATTGAATGGCGTGGCCGTAGAATGGAACCAGGAGGCGTTTCTCTGGGGGCGGCGCACTGCCCACGACCACAAGGCAGTCTCCAGCTTGTGTGAGGTGGAGGATGATGTGGACGCAGACACGGCCGATGACCTGGACGCCTTGATAAGGCGCCGGACGGCAGATTTGGTTGACTACCAGAACGCAGCTTATGCCGGGCGTTACACGGCCCTGGTCGAAAAGGTGAGAAACAGCGAGCAGGAACGCACTCCAGGCAAGATTGAATTGACCCGCGCAGTTGCCCGATATGCCTACAAGCTGATGGCCTACAAGGACGAATACGAGGTGGCGCGCCTGCACTCCGACCCGTCATTCAAACAAAAGCTGGATGAACAGTTTGAAGGTGGCTACAGTCTGCGCTTCAATCTTGCTCCACCGCTGCTGGCTCGAAAGGACAGACTCACCGGCATACCCCGCAAGATGGAATTCGGCAGTTGGCTGTTGCCGGTATTCGGAACCCTTGCCAGGCTCAAATTCCTGCGCGGCACCGGGTTTGACCCCTTCGGCCGGACCGCGCACCGCAAAATGGAAAGGCGACTGATCAGGGAATACGAAGGGACCCTGGCCGAACTGTTGCAGACACTCGACTATGGTAATCACCCGCTGGCGGTGGAAATAGCCGGTCTGCCGGAACAGGTCCGCGGCTATGGGCATATCAAGGAAGAGAGCATCGCAGCTACGCGGGAGAAACAACAGGCATTACTGGAGTGCTGGCGCAACCCGGCAGATGAGGCCGAAACAAAGGCTGCCTGAATTAAGGTGACTTACGGGGACGGAATTCAATTCCGTCCCCTTTAACAGGCTGCCTGAAATCAGTTAATCCACCGGGTATTGAGCCTTGCTTACGGGCTCAAACCGCTCCTTCTCTTCTACTGGGAAGCGGACCGCCTGTCCTGCCATGACTTTCCGGACTTTCGAGTTATCGACAACAATCCGGCCGTGTACGATAACGTAGGGTATCCCGGTTGTCGGGTTGCCGTTGGCGCCCTGTGTAAAGTCGGCATTATCAGTGACCCCGGCAGGGTCAAAGACGACAATATCCGCCACCATGCCTTCCTGCATCCTGCCGCGTATTTTCATCGCCTCGATCCCGGCATCGCCAAGGTGTTTTGCATGCCAGTAACTTAATTGCGACAGGGTAAACATCAGGGGGATGTTTTCCTCTCGGGCCAACCGGAGCACCCTGCCCCGCGTTCCCGCCGTCCTCGGGTGCCCTACGTAGTCCTGATACGGGTCGTCCCAGCCGAGAGGATTGCCGTCCTTGTCCGTACTCCACATGGTGTCCCCCGCTACAACCATGTGAGGCACCTTCAGCCACTTACGCAACCAGGGTTTACGTGGTGGTATATGGGCTATGATCGTTCGCCCCGGGTCTGTTGCAACGGCCTCAAAATATTCATCCCGGTTCAAAAACCTGTTTTGTACCGGATCAAACAAGGTCTCCTCGTACTTGTATCCCAGTGTATCCTCCCACATTTCAGGGCGCAGGAACTCGCTTCCCAAGGGACCGGCGCCCGCGGTATAGGGATAGTATTCGCCCCACATATTGAGGCCCTGTTCCCTGGACAGGGCCAGTTTCTCTTCAATCTCCCACCAGCCGTAGTCATTGTTGTGCGAGATTAGCAGCGGCGATTTCAGAGTTACCGCGTTGGTAAATGCTTCGGCAAAACCCATGGGCGATTCTGTGGGTGTTTTGTTCATTGGGTGAAAGCGCAGGTGTGCGGCGGTAAGCCTGCCATAACGCGCCGCCGCGCGCTGGGCCTCGAACTTTTAGTAAGTGGTAACGCGGGTGCGCATATTGC